>JAPPKP010000402.1 GCA_028819955.1 Rhodospirillaceae bacterium
TCAACGAGCCGCGCTACGCCTCGCTCCCCAACATCATGAAGGCCAAGAAGAAGCCCATCGACCGGCGGGAGGCGGACGCCCTCGGCGTGGATATCGGCCCCAGGCTCGCGATCCACAAGGTGGAGGAGCCGCCCAAGCGCGAGGCGGGGATCAAGGTGGCGGACGTCTCGGAGCTCGTCGCGAAGCTGCGCGACGACGCCAAGGTGATCGGCTGAGGGCAATGCCATGAGCATTCTGGTCCTCGCCGAGCACGACAACGCCGAGCTGAAGCGGCCGAGCCTCAACGCGATCACGGCCGCCAGCGCGCTGGGCGGCGAGGTCCACGTGCTGGTCGCGGGCTCCGGCGCCGGGGCGGTGGCCGAGGCTGCGGCGCAGGTCGCTGGAGTCGACAAGGTTCTGCACGCGGACGATGCGGCCTACGAGCACGGCATCGCCGAGAACCTGGCGCCGCTGCTGGTCGGCCTCGCCGAGGGCTACAGCCACCTGGTCGCCTCGGCCACGACCTTCGGCAAGAACGTCATGCCGCGGGTCGCGGCCCTGCTCGACGTGGCCCAGGTCTCCGACATCATCGAGATCGTCTCGGACAGCGTCTTCGTGCGCCCGACCTACGCGGGCAACGCGCTCGCCACGGTGGAGAGCGGCGATGCCACCAAGGTGGTGACGGTGCGCACCACGGCGTTCGACGCCGCGCCGACCGAAGGCGGCAGCGCCGCGGTCGAGGCGGTCTCCGGCGCCGGCGACCAGGGGCTGGTCCGCTTCGTCCGCCACGAGCTGAGCAAGTCCGACCGGCCGGAGCTCACCAGCGCCGGCATCGTGATCTCGGGCGGGCGCGGCATGCAGAGCGGCGAGAACTTCCCGCTGATCGAGGCGGTGGCGGACCGGCTGGGGGCCGCCGTCGGCGCCTCGCGCGCCGCGGTGGATGCCGGCTACGTGCCCAACGACTTCCAGGTCGGCCAGACCGGCAAGGTGGTGGCGCCCGATCTCTACATCGCGGTCGGCATCTCCGGCGCGATCCAGCACCTCGCCGGGATGAAGGACAGCCGGGTGATCTGCGCCATCAACAAGGACGAGGAGGCGCCGATCTTCCAGATCGCCGACTTCGGCCTCGTTGCAGACCTGTTCAAGGTCCTTCCGGAGCTCGCCGAAGAGCTCGACCGCCAGGGCATCTCCAAGGTCTGACCCGCAGCCATGGTGCAATCGATCGGAATCGTCGGAGCGGGCCGCATGGGCAGCGGCATCGCCCATGTCGCTGCGCTCGCGGGCTTCGAGGTGACGCTGACCGATCTCGGTCAGGCCGAGCTCGATACCGCGCTGGAGACGATCCGCACCAATCTCGGCCGCCAGGCGCGCAAGGGCCTGATCGCGGAGGACCAGCCGGCGGCTGCGCTGGAGCGGATCGCGACCGCCGTCGGCCTCGACGCCATCAAGGGCGTCGACATGGTGATCGAGGCGGTGATCGAGGACGAGCCGGTCAAAAAGGAGGTCTTCGCCGCGCTGCGCGGCGTGCTGCCCGAGCACACCATCATCTGCACCAACAGCTCGTCGTTGCCCGTCACCCGCCTTGCGGCGAGCACCGACCGGCCCGGCAAGTTTATGGGCATGCATTTCATGAACCCGGTGCCGATGATGGAGCTGGTGGAGCTGGTGCGCGGCATCGCGACCGAGGAGGAGACCTACGAGACCGCGCGCAGGGTGACCGAGCGCATGGGCAAGATCCCGGCCATGGCCGAGGATTTCCCCGCCTTCATCGTGAACCGCATCCTCATGCCGATGGTCAACGAGGCGATCTACGCGCTCTACGAAGGCGTCGGCAACGTGGAGGCGATCGACACGGCGATGAAGCTCGGCGCCCATCACCGCATGGGGCCGCTGGAGCTCGCCGACTTCATCGGTCTCGACACCTGCCATTCGATCATGCAGGTGCTCTACGAAGGCCTGGCCGACAGCAAGTACCGGCCCTGCCCGCTGCTCGCCAAGTACGTCGAGGCCGGCTGGCTCGGCCGCAAGACCGGCAAGGGCTTCTACGACTACTCCACGGGCACGCCGGTCCCGACGCGGTAGAGCGGGTCCGACTTTGACGGACGCGCGACAGGCCGCGACCGCGGCCCGCCGCGCCGGCGGCGCCATCGCGCGCCTGCGCGTGGACGCGGGACGCGAAGTTGTGGCGGAGGTCGTGCATCCGCACGTCCTCCAGCCCGCCCGGTGGCGTGGACCCGGACGCCAAAACCGGCCAGGTCGCGGTCTCAGAAGATCGCGTCCTTGCCCTCGGCCTTGAGCCGTTCCACAATCCGCTTGGTCAGCTTGAGGGTGCTTCGCTTGGGCATCGCGATTCTCTCGGCCCGGAAATCAGTCATCGAATCGTGAGTTCTGAACCTCAACTCAGCGGCGAATCTAAGGCCGATTTGCTCGTGCGTTTTGCCGGGCTAGGGCTGCGCGGCGGGTGCGGCCCATGAGCGCGCGCGAGGGCATGGCCAAGGCAGGGCGCGAGGCCGAGGTTTTGGGCTGCCTGGCGAGCGTCACCGATCCCGAGCTCGACGAGCCGGTGACGGACCTGGGTTTCGTGGAGGCGGTGACGGTCGGCGCCGACGGAGATGTCTCCATCGACTTCCGCCTGCCGACCTTCTGGTGCGCCGCGAACTTCGCCTACATGATGGCCGAAGACATGCGCGATGCCGTCGCCGCACTGCCGTGGGTGACGCGCGTGGTCCCGCGCCTGCAGGAGCACATGTGCGCCGACGAGGTCAATCGGGGGGTTGCCCAGGGCCTCGCCTTCGGCGCCGCCTTCGGCGAGGCGGGCGACGACAACTCCCTGGCAAATTTGCGCGCGACCTTCCGGCGCAAGGCATTTCAGGGGCGGCAGGAGGCCCTGCTGCGCGCCCTGTTGGCGCAGGGTCTCGACAAAGCCAGGCTCGTCGGCATGACCGTGGCTGAGCTAGAACGCACCGCCGTTTCCGGGCACGACGGGGCCAACCTGCAGCGCCGATATCGGGAAATGAGGGCCCGCGTCGGTGGCCCAGCCGGGCCGGACGACCGCGCCTTCGTCACGGCGGAGGGAGCGCCGCTCACCGAAGCGGACTTCGACGAGCATCTGCGGACGCTTGCAAGCGTCCGCATCGCCATGGAATTCAACGGCGCGCTCTGCCGCGGCCTGCTCGCCGCCCGCGAGCGCGCTTCAGGCGCACCGCAGACGTAAGTGAGGAGACGAAAACTGAAATCAGATCAGTCGGTTAGGCTTGATCGAGGGCCTGATCGAGGTCGGCGATGATGTCGTCGATGCTCTCGATGCCGACCGAGAGCCGCACCACGTCCGGCCCCGCGCCGGCGTTGGTCTTCTGCTCGTCGGTGAGCTGGCGGTGCGTGGTTGACGCCGGGTGGATGATCAGGCTCCGCGTGTCGCCGATGTTGGCGAGGTGCGAGAACATGTTGACCGTGTCGACCACCTTGAGCCCGGACTCGTAGCCGCCCTTGAGGCCGAAGGTGAAGACCGCACCGGCGCCGCGCGGCAGATATTTCTGCGCAAGCGCGTGGAAGGGGTTGGACTCCAGCCCCGCGTAGGAGACCCAGGAGACCTTGGGGTGGCCCTCCAGGTAGCGGGCGACCGCGAGCGCGTTGGAGCAGTGGCGCTCCATGCGGAGCGGCAGCGTCTCCACCCCTTGCAGCAGGTTCCAGGCCGCCTGCGCGGCCATGCTCGGGCCATAGTCCCGCAGCGCCACGGCGCGCACCTTCATGGTGAAGCCGAAGTCGCCGAAAGTCTCGGCGAAGGTGAGGCCGTGATAGGCGGGATCCGGCTTGGTCATGCTTGGGAACTTGTCGTTCTGCCACCAGTCGAAGCGACCCGATTCGACGACGATGCCGCCCATGGTGTTGCCGTGGCCGCCGATGAACTTGGTGGTGGAATGGATCACGAGATCGGCGCCGTGGTCGAAGGGCCGGCAGAGATAGGGCGAGGCCATCGTGTTGTCGACGATGAGCAGCACGCCGTAGCGCTTCGTGACCTCGGCGATCGCCTCGAGATCGAGCACGATGCCGCCCGGATTGGCCAGCCCTTCGCAGAAGACGAACTTGACCTTGTCCGTCATCGCCCGCTCGATGTTCTCCGGCTCGGTCATGTCGACGAAATGGCAGGTCCAGCCGAGCTTCTTGAAGCTCACACCGAACTGCGTCACCGAGCCGCCGTAGAGATTGTTCGACGAGATGAACTCGTCGCCGCTCTCCAGCAGCGTCGCGCCCACCAGGAACTGCGCCGCATGGCCGGTGGCAGCCGCGACGGCGCCGCGCCCGTTCTCCAATGCCGCGACCCGTTCCTCGAGCACGGCGACCGTGGGGTTGGTGATGCGCGAATAGATGTAGCCGAAGGTCTGCAGATTGAAGAGCTCGGCCGCATGGTCGGCATCGTCGAAGGCGTAGGCCGCGGTCTGGTAGATCGGCGTCGACCGCGCGCCGGTGACCGGGTCGGGCCGCGCGCCGGCGTGGACCGCCAGCGTCTCCATCCCGTACTCGCGTTGCGGTGTGGCTTTGGCGGCCTCCGCCTTGAGAGATTGCATCTCGTTCATGCGTTGAGCGGCCTTGCCCGCTTTGCGGAGACGATCCGCGAGTTGATGCCGCTAAAGCTCAGCTCGCCCGAGAGCCGGGCGAACTCGATCTTGGGGCAGCGGTTCATGACGACCGTGAGCCCCGCCTCTTGGGCGAGCTGCGCGGCCTCGTCGTTGCGCACCGTGAGCTGCATCCACAGCACCTCGATGCCCTTCTCGTCCTTGTTCGCGATCACGTCCTTGGTGATATCCAGCGCCTCCTCCGAGGTGCGGAAGATATCCACCATGTCGAGCTTGTGGGGGCACTCGGCAAGACTAGCGTAGACTGGCTCGCCCAGGATCGTCTCGCCGGCCCGGCCGGGGTTGATGGGGATCACCCGATAACCCTTCTTTGTCAGGTACTTCATGGCGTAGAAGCTGGGCCGGCGCCACTGGGTGCTGGCACCCACCATGGCGAAGGTCTTGACCCGGCGCAGGATGCGCCGCAGGTAATCGTCGGCGTAGCCGTCGTGCTCGGGCAGGAAGGCGAGCGGATGCCCGTCCGTCGACTTGATCGCGACATCGACCATCGTTTGAGATCCGTGCGGCTGTCGGGGGCGTGGGAGGCGCACAAGTAGCCCCCCGGCCGCAGCCCGTCAAGGCGCGCGCGGACCTTCGCCTCAACCGGCGCAAGTGACACGGCCGGGCGCTTCCTGTATTCGGGCATCCGCAAATGAAGAAGTTCTCGATCTTCAGCCTGGCGCGCAACGCGCTGAGCCATCACGAGCGCTGGCCGGAGCAGTGGCGCAGCCCTGCGCCGAAGCCCGCCTATGACGTGATCGTCATCGGCGCCGGCGGACATGGACTGGCCACCGCCTACTACCTTGCCGCCCTCCACGGCATTACCAACGTGGCGGTGCTGGAGAAGGGCTGGCTCGGCGGCGGCAACACCGGGCGCA
>JAPPKP010000428.1 GCA_028819955.1 Rhodospirillaceae bacterium
ACCTCTCGGGCGCGAAGGGCTGCCCGATCATCGCGGGCGTGTTCACCCTGATCAAAGACCTGTTTCCTGAGATGATAACCAGCACCACTATCGTGACGAGGTAAGGCAGGGACGACAATAGCTGCGACGGGATTCCGACGCCCAGACCCTGGACGTAGAGGCCCATGATCCAGACCGTGCCGAAGAGATAGGCCCCGATCAGCAGACGCCCGGGCAGCCAGGTTGAAAAGACGACCAGCGCGAGCGCGATCCAGCCGCGGCCCGCGCTCATGTTCTCGATCCACTGCGTGGTGTAGGCAAGCGCCAGATACGCGCCGGCGAGGCCCGAGCAGGCGCCGCCGAAGGCGATGCAGGCGTAGCGCACCCTGACCACACCGTAGCCCAAAGCATGGGCGGAATGGTGGTTGTTGCCCACCGCGTTGATGACGAGGCCGATCCGGGTGCGAAACAGCACGTAGCTGACGGCCGCGATCAGCGCGAGCGAGATGTAGACCAGGATGTCCTGGCCGAACAGGATCGGTCCTATGAACGGGATGTCGGTGAGCAGGGGAATGTGGATGGATTCGAGCTTCACCCCGGGCAGCCCCGTGAACCCCTCGCCGATCAGGCCGGAGAGCCCCAGGCCCAGCAAGGTGAGCGACAGCCCGGTCGCGACCTGCGAGGTCATCAGGGTCTGGGTCAGGAAGGCGAAGAGCATCGACGTGGCGACGCCCGCGTAGAGCCCGACCAGAATGCCGAGCAGCGCCGAGCCAGTCGTGTAGGCGGCGGCGAAGCTGCAGACCGCGCCCATGATCATCATGCCCTCGACGCCCAGGTTGAGGACGCCCGAGCGTTCCGTGACGAGCTCTCCGGTCGCCGCCAGCAGCAATGGCGTGGACGCCGTGATGATCGTCAGAATGACGGCTTCGAGGGCTTCCATCGACCGCTTCCTAGACCTCTCCCGTCATCGCCTGGGTCGAACCAGCCTGATGCGATAACGGATCAGCGTGTCGCAGGCCAGGATGAGGAACAGCAGCATGCCCTGGAACACCTGAGTGGTCTTGTCGGAGATGCCGAGCTCCACCTGCACCGCCTCTCCGCCCATGTAGCTGATCGCGAGCAGGACGCCTGCGAAGAACACGCCGATCGGGTTCAGGCGACCGAGAAAGGCGACGATGATCGCGGTGAAGCCGTAGCCGGGGGAGACGTGCGGTTGCAGTTGCCCACTCGGGCCTGCGACTTCGCAGATGCCGGCGAGTCCGGCCAGGGCGCCTGACAGCATGAAGCAGAACAGAACCACCCGCTTGCCCTTGAAGCCGGCGAATGAGCCCGCGCGCGGCGAAGTGCCGACGACGCGGATCTCGAACCCGCGCAGCGTCCGTCCCATCATGAACGCGACGACGATGACGGCCACGACGGCGAAGATAGCGCCGATATGCACCCGTCCATCGCCCAGAGGCGGTATGACCTGCCAGCCCTCGAACAAAATGGACTGCGGGAAGTTGTAGCCGTCGGGGTCTCGCCAGGCCCCGCGAATCAGCCAGTCCAGCAGCAGCTGGGCGACGTAGACGAGCATCAGGCTGGTCAGGATCTCGTTGGCGGAGAAACGGTTCTTCAGGAACGCCGGAATCGCGGCGAAGAACGCACCGCCCGCGATGCCGAGAACGAGCATGAGGAGCAGGACCAGCGGAGACTGCCAGTCGGGGAAATAGATCGGGATGGAGGCGCCGACCAGGGCGCCCATCGTAAGCTGGCCCTCGGCACCGATGTTCCAGACGTTGGCGGTGTAGCAGACGGCGAGGCCGACGCCGATCAGGATGAGCGGCGCAGCCTTGACGATCACCTCCTCGATGGACCAGGCGCTGGTCACCGGCTCGATGAAGTAGATGTAAAGCGCTTTGCCGGGATCGAAGCCCAAGGCCACGAACATGATGGCGCCGAGCGCGAGCGTGATGCCGATCGCCAGCACGGGCGAGAGAAACGCCATCAGCGTCGAACGTCGGCTGCGCCGCTCCAGCCTGAGGATCACGCTTCAGCCCCGCGCTTGGCATCCCGGCCGGCTCTCTCGTGGGTGCCCGCCATCAGCAAGCCGATCCGTTCCGGGCTGAGCTCGCCGGCCGGGTAGGCTTCCGACAGCTCGCCGCGCGAGATCACCGCGATGCGATCGGCGATCTCGAAGATTTCGTCGAGATCCTGGCTGATCATCAGAACCGCCGAGCCGCCCCGCGCCATGTCGACCAGGGACTGGCGAATGAACGCCGCCGCACCCGCATCGACTCCCCAGGTGGGCTGGTGCACCACCAGGATGCTGGGCCGGCGCGTCATCTCGCGGCCGACGACGAACTTCTGGAGGTTGCCGCCGGAGAGCGCGCTCGCCTCGGGATCGGCCAAGTTCTTGCGCACGTCGTAGTGCTCGGCGACCCTGGCCGTCACGTCCTTTGCCGCGCTGCGGTTGATCAGGCCGTGCCGCACGACATCGTTCCCGACCGCATGGTGGGTGAGAACGAGGTTCTCCGAGAGCGGCAGGTCGGCGATGGCAGCGTGGCCGACGCGCTCTTCCGGCACGAAGGCGGCATCGCGTCGGCGTCTCTGCGTGATGGTCTCGCGGCCGCAGGGCGCGCCCGCCAGCTTGACCGCATCCGCAGACTTGCTCGTTCGTTCGCCCGAGATGGCATCGAACAGCTCCGACTGGCCGTTGCCCGCGACACCCGCGATCGCGACGATCTCACCGGACCGCACCTCGAGATCGATGCTCTTCAGCACGACGCCGAAGGGATCGTCGGTCGGCATTGAGAGGCCGTCGAGCTCCAGAAGGGGCGCGCCGGGTTCCGCACCGCTCCCCGACTGGAGCGCCGCAACATCGGTGCCGATCATGTGCTTGGCGAGAGAGGCGGCGGATTCCTGCTGCGGATCGACCCGCGCCACCAGGCGTCCCAGGCGCAGGATCGTCGCATCGTGGCAGAGGCGTTTCACCTCTTCCAGGCGATGGGAAATGTAGAGCACTGCGCAGCCCTCGCCGGCCAGGCGCTCCAGGGTGACGAAGAGCTGGTCCGCCTCCTGCGGTGTCAGCACCGCAGTGGGCTCGTCCAGGATCAAGAGGCGCGGCTCCTGCAGGAGGCAGCGCACCACCTCGATGCGCTGGCGCTCGCCCACCGAGAGGTCCGCCACCAGCGCACCGGGCCGAAGCGGCAAGCCGTAATCGACGGAGACCGTCTCGATCCGCCCGGCGAGCGCCTTCAGGTCCCCCTCCCCCTTGAGCGCAAGGGCGATGTTCTGCGTGACGGTCAGCGCATCGAACAGCGAGAAGTGCTGGAACACCATGCCGATGCCCAGCTCCCGCGCTGCGGCGGGGTTCGAAATCGTCACCGGCGCGCCCTGCCAGAAGAGCTCTCCCGATGTCGGCTGCAGGGCGCCGTAGATGATCTTCACCAGGGTCGACTTGCCGGCGCCGTTCTCGCCCAGCAGCGCGTGGATTTCGCCGGGCTTCAGGCTCAGGTCGACATCGTCGTTGGCCCGCAAGTCGCCGAAGAGCTTGACGATGTTGCGGGCTTCCAGAATGTACGCGCCCGCAGCCGTCCCGTTGCCGTTGTCCGAAGCCATGGCGGTAACGCTCATTCGTCCCGGACCCTTGGGTCCCTAGGACGAGGCCGCCGCGCCGTGCGTCTCGGCCATCGCGTCCCTGCGGCGAAGCAGGTCCGCGACCCCCGATGCGGCGATGACCGCCGGCTGCTTCGACGTAACGCCGTCGATGCCGATCGGACAGACCAGCCGCTCGATATCGTCCTCCTCCAGGCCCGCCTGCCGCATGCGGCTGATGAAGCGGGCCTTCTTCGACGCCGAGCCGATCAGGCCGACATAGCCGAACCGCCTCGCTCTGAGCGCGGCAAGGACGACGTCGAAGTCGAGCGCGTGACTGTGGGACATCACCAGCACGAACGCGCCGTCGGGCACCTTCTCCAGCTCGGCCGCCGGTTCCGCCGCCACCACGACGCGCACGTCGCCCGGCACGATGGAAGGGAATTCATCCTTGCGCGGATCGATCCACACCACGCTGAAGTCGAGCGGCGCAAGCGCGAGGATCACGGCGCGGCCGACATGACCGGCGCCGACCAGCGCCAGAACCTGCTTCCGGGTGCCGAACCGCTCCAGCAGGCGCCCGTCGGCCGAAAGCAGGCTGGCCTCGGTGCCCGGAAGCTCCCGATCCAGGATGGTCCGCTCCACGCAGCGTTCGGCGATGCGGCCCTCGGTGACGAAGAGCCCCGCCTTCTCCGCATCGGCGAGCGCCTGCACCTCGGCCGCTCGTCCGGGCGTGAACACTTCCAGCAGGATGCGCACTGAGCCTCCGCAGCACTGGCCGAGATCGGGACCGAGCGCCATTCGCTCAAGGTCCACCGGAGGAGCGACCCAGCCCGCCGTGCCCTTCGCCAAGGCCGCGCGGGCGCGCCCGATCGCCTGCCATTCCAGCGTGCCGCCGCCGATTGTGCCGGCGAACGAGCCGTCCTCCAGCACGACCATGCGGGCGCCGGGCTCGCGCGGCGCCGAACCCTTGGCATCGACGATGCTGACCATGGCGCAGCTCTGCTCCTCGCGAAGCGCGCGGCCGATGGTCGCCCAGGTCTTCATCTCATCGCCTCACGCATCCTGCATGGAACGGATTGCGCGGGTAATCGCTTCCGGCGTCGCCGGCGCATCGAGCGCCGGCACCCGTCCGGGATTGAGGCTCGCGATGGCATTAGAGATCGCCGAGAATACCGATATCGCCAGCATCAGCGGCGGCTCGCCGACCGCCTTCGAGCGGTAGATGGTGGGCTCCCTGTTGCCCTTGGACTGCCACAGCGCGAACCTGAAGTCCTCCGGCACGTCGCTCGCGACCGGGATCTTGTAGGTGGAGGGCGCGTGGGTCGTGAGCCGGCCCTTCGCATCGAACACCAACTCTTCGGTGGTTAGCCAGCCCATGCCCTGCACGAAGCCGCCTTCGATCTGACCGATATCGATGGCGGGGTTGAGTGAATTGCCGACGTCGTGCAGCAGGTCCGCCCGATCCACCCGCATCTCTCCTGTCAGGGTGTCGATCGTCACCTCCGAGCAGGCGGCGCCGTAGGCGAAGTAGAGGAAGGGCCGCCCGCTCGCCGAGGCGCGGTCCCAAGTGATCTTCGGCGTCGCGAAGTACCCGGTCGAGGACAGCGAGACCCGTTCGAGGAAGCAGGTCTTCGCCAGCTCGGCGAAGGCAATCTCCTGCCCGCCGACCGTCACCTTGCCGCCGGCGAAGCGGACCTGCGCCTTGGGCACCTGGTAGAGCTTGCCGGCCAGGGCGGCCATGCGGTCCTTGATCGTGGCGGCCGCCCGCATCGCCGCCATGCCGTTCAGGTCGGAGCCGGACGACGCGGCGGTCGGCGTGGTGTTGGGTACCATGTCGGTCTTCGTCGCGGTGATCCTCACCTTGTCGAAGCCGATGCCGAACTCCTCCGCCACCACC
>JAPPKP010000108.1 GCA_028819955.1 Rhodospirillaceae bacterium
AGGTCGGCGTAGGGCGCGAAGGCGAGGCCGCGGGCGATGCAGCGCGCCATGCCCTCGCCGTCGCGGAGGCGGTGGAAGCCTTCCGGCGTGCGCTCCCCGGTGATGAACGGGCGGTCGCGCTCGTCGATGTCGCTGGTGATGAGCTTGGCGCTGTCCGCATCCGTGCGCGCGACAATCACCGTCGCCGTACCGCAAACGTCGGCCGCGAGCCGCGCCGCGCTGAGGTTGCGGATGTGCGCCTGGGTCGGGATCAGCACCTTGCCGCCCATGTGGCCGCACTTCTTCTCGGACGCGAGCTGGTCCTCGAAGTGAATGCCACCGACACCGGCTTCGATGTAGGCCTTGGCAATTTCGAAGGCGTTGAGGGGCCCACCGAAGCCGGCCTCGGCATCCGCTACGATCGGTGCGAACCAGTCCGTGCTGCCGAAGCCGTCGACGCTATCGATCTGGTCGGCGCGCTGCAGTGCGCGGTTGATGCGGCGGGCCAGCGCAGGCCCGCTGTCGGCCGGGTAGAGGCTCTGGTCGGGGTAGGTCTGGCCGGCGCCGTTGGCATCCGCCGCCACCTGCCAGCCCGAGAGGTAGATCGCCTTGAGGCCGGCGCGCACCATCTGCACGGCCTGGCCCCCGGTCATCGCGCCCAGGGCATGGACGTAGTCCTCGGTGGTGAGCAGATGCCAGATCCGGTTGGCGGCATGCTCAGCGAGTGAGTAGCGAACCGGCAGGGTCCCGCGCAGCGCTACCACCTGGTCGACGCCATAGTCGCGGCGAATGCCTGCGAAGCGTCCGCCAGGGGCGTCGTTGATCAGGGACTCCATCGATCTCGCACTCATCTCATCCTCCTCAATCGGCGACGTCGCCGTCGTGGATCCTGTTCAGCACTTTGTACGCAGGTAGCGTCAGGAATTCGGGGAAGCCATTTCCCGTCCCGACCTGGGTGAAGAGGGCGACCGCATCGTCGAAATGCCCATCCTCGATGCGGGCTTCGCCGAGAGCCTCTCTAAGGGTCGCGACTTCCTCGGCGACCAGCCGGTCCACCAGCGCCCAGTCGACCGTGCGTCCGTCCGCGAGCCGCGCGCCGTGGCGCAGGCACTGCCAGAGCTGGGCACGGCTGATCTCGGCGGTGGCCGCGTCTTCCATCAGGTTGTAGAGCGGCACCGCGCCGCGGCCCGCAAGCCACGCCTCGATGTACTGGATGGCGACGCGAATGTTGTTGCGCAGCCCCTCCTCGGTGAGTTCGCCTTCAGGGACCGCAAGCAGATCGCCCTCCGTCACGGTCACGTTGCCGAGCTGCCGCGAGACCTGGTTCGCCTCCGGCATCAGCCGGTCGAAGACCTCGCGGGCGACCGGCACGAGCCCGGGATGAGCAACCCAGGTGCCGTCGTGGCCGTCGCCGGCCTCGCGCTCCTTGTCCGCGCGGACCTTGCCGAAGGCCTCCTCGTTCGCCGCATCGTCGCCCTTGATGGGGATCTGCGCCGCCATGCCGCCCATGGCGTGCGCCCCGCGCCGGTGGCAGGTCTTGATCAGGAGCCGGCTGTAGGCGCGCATGAAGGGCTGCGTCATGGTGACGAGGCCGCGATCCGGCAGCACCCAGTCGGGACGATTCCGGAAGGTCTTGATAACGCTGAAGATGTAGTCCCAGCGCCCGCAGTTGAGGCCGACGATATGGTCCTTCAACGCGTGCAGGATCTCGTCCATCTCGAAGGCTGCGGTGATGGTCTCGATCAGCACCGTGGCCTTGACCGTGCCGATGGGGAGCCCGAGCTCCTCCTGGGCCGCGACGAACGCGGCGTTCCAGAGCGCCGCCTCTTCGTAGTGCTCCAGCTTGGGCAGGTAGAAGTATGGGCCGGAGCCGTTGGCCCGGAGCTCTGCTGCGTTGTGAAAGAAGTAGAGCCCGAAGTCGAACAGGCTTGCGGACGCCGGCCGGTCGTCGACGAGGAGGTGCGCCTCTTCCAGGTGCCAGCCTCGCGGGCGGACGATCAGCGTCGCGATCTCGTCGCCCAGCGCATAGGACTTGCCGGAGCCGGGGTCGGTCATGGCAATTGTGCGTCTCGCCGCATCGCGTAGGTTGACTTGGCCGGCGATCATCGCTTCCCAGGTGGGCGACGCGGCGTCCTCAAAATCGGCCATAAAGCACGAGGCGCCCGAGTTCAGCGCATTGATGATCATCTTGCGGTCGACTGGGCCGGTGATCTCCACCCGCCGGTCGGCGAGGTCGGCCGGCGTCCCCGCGATGGTCCAGTCACCTTCGCGGATCGCCTTGGTGTCGGGCCGGAAGGCCGGGTTCTCGCCGGCATCGATGCGGGCCTGGAATGCCGCGCGGGACTCGAGCAGACGCCGCCGCTCGTCGCCGAAGCGGCGCTCTAGCTTGGCGACGAAGGCGCAGGCCTCGTCGGTCAGGATATCGGCGAGGCCGGGGACGGTGGGCCCATTGATCTCGATTCCGGTATCCAAGGGCGCTTGATCGTCCCTGCTGCGACTCTCCGGCATTGCGTGCTACTCCTTGCGCGTTGCATCGCAATACGACATCAATGTCGCGCGATGGGGTGAAAAAGTCCATAACTGGTTGTAAAAAAACGTGTATTTCATTCAATATTAGTGTGTGAGTTGATGTAGAGTTGTAAATTTGGTAAAAAGGCATGGCCGCGCACGGGGCGCGGCCGTCGCTAGAATACGGAACGGGCCATGCAAGGCAAGGTCATGGCGGGCCAGAGGGTCCGTCGGCTCCGCCGGGAGCGCGGGTTGACCCAGGCGCGCATGGCAGCCCAGCTCGGTATCTCCACGAGCTATCTGAACCTGATCGAGCGCAGCCAGCGGCCGGTGACGGTTCCCTTCTTGCTCAAGCTTGGCCAGGCCTTCGACATCGATCTTCAGCGTTTCGCCGAGGACGACGAAGGGCGTGTCACCGCCCAGCTCAGGGAGATCTTCGGCGATCCGCTGTTCGCACGAAGCCAGGTGAGCGATCAGGACATCCGCGACGCCGCCCAGGCGAGCCCCGCGCTGGGCGATGCCGTTGTCCGCCTTTTCGGCGCCTATCGCGGTCTTCTGGAGAACACCGCAAACGTCGCGGAGGGGCTCGGCGACGCGGGGGCCGGGGCAGAGGGCCCGGCGGCTGCGCTGAAGACCGCGAGCCTCTCTCCAGGCGATGCGGTTCAGGAGTTCATCCAGGCCCGGTCAGGATACTTCCCCGAGCTGGAGGAGGCTGCCGAGAACCTCTGGTCTGACGAGGGACTCGACGCCGACGGCCTCTACGAGGGTCTGCGCGCCGTCCTAACGGACGCCCACGGCCTAAAGGTCCGCATCATGCCCGCCCACGTCATGCACGATCTGGTCCGGCGCTATGACCGCCACGGCCGGCGCGTGCTGCTCTCAGACGCGCTGGCACCCGAGGAGCGTACCTTCCAGCTCGCCTTTCAGGCGGCACTGCTCGGCTGGCGCGAGCTCTTCGATGGCATCGCCGATGAATCGGGCCTCCAGGGGGAGGCGCGCCACCTCCTCGCCATCGAATTGGCCAGCTATTTCGCCGGCGCCTGCGTCATGCCCTACGAGCGCTTCCATGAGGCGGCGGAGACACTGGATTACGACCTCGATCTTCTCGGCCGGCGCTTCGGTGCGTCGTTCGAGCACGTATGCCAGCGGCTCGTCACCCTTCAGCGGCCGGGGGCCAAGGGCGTACCGTTCTTTCTCGTTCACCTAGACTGTGCGGGCAACGTGCTGCGCCGGTTGGACGCGGGTGGATTCCGCTTCGCCCGCTTCGGCGGCCTTTGCCCGCGCTGGGGCGTGCACGGCGCCTTCCAGACCCCGGGCGAGAGCCGCGTCGAGATCGTCGAGATGCCGGACGACGCGCGCTTCCTCACCATCGCTCGCGCTGTCTCACGCCCGAGTGCCGGCCACGCGCTGCCTGGCCAGCAACTTGTCGTCGCAATCGGCTGCCCCCTCTCTCACGCGAACCGACTTGTCTACGGTGCGGGCATAAACCTGGAGCAGCCTGCGGGAGCCGTTCCCATCGGCATCAACTGCCGCCTGTGCGACCGGGCGGACTGCACGGCGCGCGCCTACCCGCCGCCGGGCCGCCGCCTGATCGTGGACGAGAACCAGCAAAGCCTGGCGCCCTACTTCTTTGCGTAGGCGCCTGAGATGACGGAGATCGTCGGCTATCAGGCCGGGGGCACCACGGCGCCGTCCCAGCCCGCGGACGCGAGCACCCCTTTGTCGACTATCAGCCGCGCCGCCATGGTGGGCCGAGGCGAGGTGCCGATGCGGAGATCGCCCACGATGCCGAGCAGCATGTAGGCCTCGCGTCTCGTGAGTCCAGTCCATTGCGCGACCAGGCCGACGGCGGCATCCGACGCGTCCTCGGTCGCGGCCTCGACCGAGGGGCCGTAGCCCACGATCTGCACTGTGCCGTTCTGCTCGAAGATCGGCCGCTCCACCGGGCTCTCCTTGTTCAGGGCGATCCGTGCCCGCACCCGCGCCGAGCACTCGACGCCGGTGCCGCTGATGATTCCGTCGCTGATCACAGCGTGGGGGTCGGCCATGAAGATCAGCGCGTCGTCGACCATCACCGGCAGGTGCACGCGCGCGCCGACGCTGACATCGCGTTGATCGAAGTCGCCGCCGTAGGGTCCCGCGTGGGAGGGACGGTAGCCCTCGGGCGGCATGGTGGAGAGCGTGCCGAGATTGGGCGCGAGCGGGATTGCCACCCGGTCGCCGAACCAGGCGTGGCCATCGCGAATCGGGCACGCGACGATGGCGGGCTCCTCGAACTCCTCCTTGAGCACGCCGAAATTGCGGAGCACCGCGTTGGCGCCCTCGCCGAAGGGCTCGATCGAGAGCAGGTCGATTGCCACCGAATCCCCCGGCCGCGCGCCGCGCACGGCGATGGGGCCGGTCACCGGCGCCAGCGGATGCCCCTCCGATGCCGGGGTGAACGGCGTCGGCACCTCGGCAATGTCCTCGATATCGTCGAAAGCGCCGTCCACGGTGACCTCGATCTCCGCGCCGGGGTCGATGGTCATTGCCGGCGGGGTCGAGGGGCCGACGGTGAAGAGATAGGTCTTTGCCATGGTGTGCTCCGGGCGACGCGCTCAGCCGTTCATTGCGGCGTCGCGCACTTGATGAAAATTCTGCAGACCGATCTCGTTCCGGCCGAAGACGATCTCGCGTTGGATACCCGCAGCGAGGTTCGCTTGCACACCCTCCATCACGGCGAAGTCCTCGTTATCCAGCACGCCGAGCGCAAGCCGCATCATCTCCTCCCAGTCACGCTCGCTCGTGTCGTCGGCGGGCGAGGCGAAGCTGAAGCGGCATACCGTGGTGTCGGGCCGTTCGGGATCGGGAAAGAAACGCGCAAGCTCGACGTGCGGGCCCTGGCTGACGAGCACCGCATTGGGGAAGAGGCGATAGACGATGGTCGC
>JAPPKP010000083.1 GCA_028819955.1 Rhodospirillaceae bacterium
AGGAGCCGGAGGCGACCGCGCGGGCCTGGCGCAACGGCTGGTTCCACACCGGCGATGCCGGCCGCGTGGACGAGTACGGCAACCTCTACTTCGTCGACCGCCTGAAGGACACGATCCGCCGGCGCGGCGAGAACATCTCGTCGCTGGAGGTGGAGACAGAGGTTGCGGCTCATGCGGCGGTGCGCGAGGCAGCGGTGGTTCCGGTGCCGAGCGAGCTGGGCGAGGACGAGGTCATGGCGGTGGTCGCGCTCCAGACTGGGCGGGCGCTCGACCCGGCGGCGCTGCTGGATTTCCTCAAGCCGCGCCTCGCCCATTTCATGATCCCGCGCTACGTGCGTATCGTCGACGCCCTGCCCAAGACGCCGACCGAGAAGATCGAGAAGCACAGGCTGCGCGCCGAGGGCATTACCGCGGACAGCTGGGACCGCGAGGCGGCGGGTGTGCGCATCAGGCGCGAGCGGCTCGGGGCCTCCCGGTGAGCGCGCCGGTGCACGAGGCCCTGCCCGAGGGCGCGTCCGGGAGCGCTCAGGCGGAGTCCGGCGAGAGCCGCCACCGCTACCCGCCGCGCGCGGTGATGCTCGACTATCTCTATACGGGCCTCGGCCTGCTTTTCACCCTCGGCCCGCTGGGGCTGGCAGCGTCTGGCGGTCCCGCCGCGTGGGTGCTCGGCGCGCTCGGTGCGCTCTTCGCCGCCTACGGTGTCCGCACGGTGCTCAGGCACCGCACGTGGCTCAGCGTGAGCGAGGACGGCATCACGGTGCACGGCTTCCTGCGCCGGCGCCTGGCGTGGGACCAGATGACCCGTTGCGCCCTCGGCTACTACTCGACCAGACGGAGCCGGGATCGCGGGTGGATGCAGCTCACCCTCAAGGCCGGGCGCCGGAGCCTCAGGATCGAGTCGCAGATCGAGGGGTTCGAGCGGATCGTCCACTGCGCCGTCCGCGCGGCGGCCGCCCACGGCATCGCACTCGACAAGACCACGCGGGAGAACCTCCGCGCGCTGGAGATCGTCCCCGGCGCCGAGGACCGGACCTAGGCATCGCCCATGGATCAGTCCCGTACCGGCCCGCTCGCCGGCCTCAAGGTGCTCGACCTCAGCCGCATCCTCGCGGGCCCCTGGGCGGGCCAGCTGCTGGCCGATTTCGGCGCCGATGTGGTCAAGGTCGAGCGGCCGGGCGTGGGCGACGACACGCGCGGCTGGGGGCCGCCGTTCCTGCGCGATGCCTCGGGCGCCGAGACCACCAACAACGCCGCCTATTACATGTCCGCCAACCGGGGGAAGCGCTCGATCACCCTCGACTTCGCCGCGCCCGAGGGGCAGGCGGTGGTGAAGCGGCTCGTCGAGTGCGCGGATGTCCTGATCGAGAACTACAAGGTGGGCGGGCTCGCTAAGTACGGCCTCGACTATGCCGCGCTCAGCGAGGTCAATCCGCGCCTGATCTACTGCTCGATCACGGGCTTCGGCCAGTCGGGTCCCTACGCGCACCGCACCGGCTACGACCTGATCGCCCAGGCCATGGGCGGCATCATGAGCATCACCGGCGAGCGCGACGACCTGCCCGGCGGCGGGCCGCAGAAGGTGGGCGTCGCCGCCGCCGACCTGATGACCGGCATGTACGCAGCCACAGCGATCCTCGCCGCGCTTGCGAGCCGCGAGCGCACCGGGCGTGGCCAGCACATCGACCTCGCCCTGCTCGACACGCAAGTGGCCTGGCTCGCCAACCAGGCCATGAACTACCTGATCGGGGGCGAAGCGCCGGAGCGCGCCGGCAACGAGCACCAGAACATCGTGCCCTACGGGGTCTTCTCCACCCGCGACGGCCACTTCGCGCTCGCCATCGGCAACAACAGCCAGCTTCGCAAGTTCTGCGACGTGGCCGGCTGCCCGGAGATTCCCGACGACCCGCGTTTCGCGACCAATATCGCCCGGCTGCAGAACCGCGTGGAGCTCATCGCCACGCTGAACGACATCACCCGCGAGCGCACCATGGACGAGTGGAGCGCGGTGCTGGAGCCGGTGGGTGTCCCCTGCGGGCCGATCAACACCCTCGACCGGGTCTTCGACAACCCACAGGTTCAGGCCCGGGGCATGAAGGTGAGCATCCCGCACAGCCTCGGTGTCGAGGTGGACTACCCCGCCAACCCGATCAAGTTCTCGGAGACCCCGGTCGACTATCCGCGCGCAGCCCCGATGCTGGGCGAGGACGCGGGCTCGGTGCTCCGCGACTGGCTCGACCTCGACGAGGCGGCGGTTGTGGCGCTGCGCGAGAGCGGCATCGGCCTCGACTGACGCCGGGTCGCTGCGGCCTGCTAACCAGCACTTCTCGCCGCGGTTGCGACATACGCCGCTTCCGGCACGTCGTGCGCTCCTGCATGGGTGGGACGCGCAACGTGGACGGAACCCCAATGTCGTGCGGGATTTGGCGGGACTAAGTGGGATTGAGTGGGACAGGTGGGATTCGCCGGGATCAAGTGGGACAAGCGGGCTCCGCCGGGATCAAGTGGGACAAGCGGGCTCCGCCGGGATCAAGTGGGATAAAGTGGGACAAGTGGGATTCCGTGGGGAAGGCGACCGCTGCCGCAGGCGCCGGCGACCGCGCAGCATGCGGGCGCCGGCCGGCGGACCGACCGACACCGCTCACCCGGTTTGCCGTCACCCTCTCGCTCGTGCACCGCATGGCGCGATCCTGGCGCCGGCGATGCCATCTTTGCACCGGACCATGGTCCGGGGAGTCGGAAAGGGGAGGCCCGACCCGCCCGCCGTCTCGAAGGCGCCAGCCCGACCAAGACGAAGGCGAGAAATGCGGCCTCGATCAGCCCTCGCCCAGCACGTCGCGCAAGAAGCGCCCGCCGAACTCCAGCCCGTCCGGCGCGATGCCGTGGCCGATGCCGCGGCTCACGTGCCATTGCACCGGCACCTCGCAGGCGCCGAGCAGGGTCGCCGCCTCGAAGAGTGCGCCCACCGGCACGAGGTCGTCCGCATCGCCGTGAATCAGCAGGGCCGGCGGCCTGGCGCGCAGTTCGTTGCCGAGCTGCTCCCCGCCCACCAGCCGGCCCGAGAAGCCCAATACGCCGGCGCAGGGCGCGGCGCGGCGGTAGGCGACGTGGAGCGACATCATCGTGCCCTGGCTGAAGCCCACCAGCGCGAGGTCCTGCTCGCCGAGCCCGAGCGCCTGTAGCCTCGCGTCGATATCGGCGTTGAGCGCGTCCGCCGCGCGGGCGACGCCGTCGGCCACGTTCGCAGGCGAGCGGTCGGAGAGACTGAACCACTGCCGGCCCATGGGCGCCATGTCGCAGGGCTCGGGCGCGTCCGGCGCGGCGAAATGGGCGTGGGGCACGAGCCGCCCCCAGGGCTCGGCGAGGCCGATCAGATCGTTGCCGTCGGCGCCGAGCCCATGCAGCAGGAGCACCAGCTTGCGCGGCGCACCGCCGCCCGCCGGCGGCCGTTCCGGACCCGTCAAGGCGCTCACGCTCTCTCCCCGCTGCCCGTCGTGGAAGACGCGCGGATCATGGCGGCGCGCCCCGCCCGGCACAAGGCAAGGCGATCTGCGCGCGAAGGTCGTGGGCAGCACCGGCGGGACGCGCTATAACCTGCCGAGGGCCGGGCGCGCGTCGGTCCGTGGGCCGCGAGGGCAGCCATGCTGGCCGAGATTCTCGAAATCGTCGTCTACGTCCTGATGGGCGCGGTCGTGGTCGCGCTCGTGCTGGGCCTCGGCGCCATGTACAGCGGCGGCAAGAACAGCAAGAGCAACCTCTTCATGCGCTGGCGGGTCGGCCTCCAGTTCGCGGCGATCGCGCTGCTCGCGCTCCTGGTTTTCGTCGTCCAGAAGTAGACCGTGGTCCGCCTCACCAAGATTTACACGCGCGGCGGGGACGCCGGCGAGACCTCGCTCGGCGGCGGCGCCAGGGTGAAGAAGCACGACGCCCGCGTCGCAGCCTACGGCACGGTGGACGAGGCGAACGCGACCATCGGCCTCGCGCGGCTGGAGACCGAGGGCGAAGCGGATGCGATGCTGGAGCGCATCCAGAACGATCTCTTCGACCTCGGCGCGGACCTCTGCCGGCCCGGATCGCTGGACGAGGGGCTGCGCATCGTCCAGTCGCAGATCGACCGGCTGGAAGAGGAGATCGACGCGCTCAACGAGCGCCTGAAGCCGCTCGAATCCTTCGTGCTGCCGGGCGGCGGGCGCGCTGCGGCGGCACTGCATCTCGCGCGCACCGTGGTCCGCCGCGCCGAGCGGCTGATCACGGCGCTGGCGGAAGCCGAGCCGGTCAATCCGCTGGCGGTGATCTACGCCAACCGCCTCTCCGACCACCTCTTCGTGCTCGCACGCCACCTCAACGACGACGGCGCGACCGACACCCTCTGGGTCCCCGGCGCCAACCGTTAAAGGACGAGGAAGTTGGCGATTTGCCTTCAGTGAGCCAGTGATGTGATTATTTGCGGTGAAGTTGTGATAATTTCATACGATTACCGGAGGTGGACATGACAACCGTGCGCAAGACAATCACGGTGACGGACCAGCAGGACCAGTGGATCAAGGCAAGAATCGCTGGCGGCGGCTTCACCAATGACAGCGAATATATCCGCGACCTGATTCGGCGGGACCAGGAGCAAAGTACGAAGTATCGAGCGCTCGAGGCTGCAATCCGAGAAGGCATCGAGAGCGGCGTGAGCGACAAGACCGTGCCTGACATCATGGAGGAAGTCGAAGCCCGGTTGCGCGCCGATGGCCGGCTATAGGCTAACGCAGAAGGCGACCGACGATCTCAACGCCATTTACGAATACACGACCGTCAACTTCGGATTGGAACAGGCGCAGAACTACCTATCCGGCTTGCACGGCCGCTTCGAAGAGTTGGCGACGCATCCGGTACTAGGTCGCAACGCCGAACCTCTCGCACCGGGGCTGCGGCGGTACCCCTATCGATCACATGTCGTGTTCTACGTGCCAGAGGACCAAGGCGTCCTGATCGTTCGCATCCTACACGAAAGCATGGAACCGCGGAGGCATTTCATTCTCGACTCTTGACGGTCCTCGGTTCATGGCCCCAAGTACTTAGGCGCCTTCAGCCCGCGCGCTACTCCGCGGCCTCCTGGTAGCTCTCCATCGGCGGGCAGGCGCAGATCAGGTTGCGGTCGCCGTGGACCTGGTCGATCCGGTTCACCGGCGGCCAGTACTTGGCCTGCCGGAGATCGTCGGCGGGGAAGACCGCCTCCGCACGGCTGTAGCCGCGGCCCCATTCGGGCTCGGCGATGTCGTCCATGGTGTGGGGCGCGTTCTTGAGGGGGTTGTCTGCCGGGTCCGCGCGGCCCTCTTCGATCGCCGCGATCTCCGCGCGGATCGCGATCATCGCATCGCAGAATCGATCCAGCTCGGCCCTGGACTCGCTC
>JAPPKP010000300.1 GCA_028819955.1 Rhodospirillaceae bacterium
GGCTGTTGGGCGTGGTCTTGATGCGCACGAACATGGTGGGAGTGTAGCGCGGGGCAGAGATATTGACAATTCAATATCTCTTCTAGGCACTACAACGCGACTTGACCGCACCGCAACTGCCAAGTCATTGTCTTCGCTGCAAACTCCAAACGCGAGATCAGCCCAAATCCGGCTCAGCCGTCAATCCGGACCAACATTCTTACGGGAAGACTGCATTCCACATTCGCCTTACTGTACAGTAGCACCTTACGGTCTTCTCCTGAACCGATGAATGTGCTGAACGCGAGGTAGATACACACCGGATGATCTGGCTCGAACACATTCTATCAATAGACGCGGACACGACGAAGGGAAGATTGCTACTCCTCGTGATTGACAAAGTATTGATTGCATTAATCGTCGGTATCGCCTTCATCATTTACGACAGGTATCGAACAAGCGATAGTCAACGATTTCAACGCGAACTTGTAGCCTTTACCGACCAACTGGAAACTGAGCGACGAGAATTAGATATAGAATATCAAAATCAAACCGCCAACATACAAAGGGAATTCGAAAAAGCTCGCCTTTCAAAAGAGTTATTGCCGCACATTCTCGATAAAGATGTTGATGTCGTTGCGAGAAGCTACCTTTTATCGTCCGCTCTGTCGACGGAATTGATCGACGGTCTCGCAGCGTTGGACGTTGCAGCGACCCTTATCGCACATGGGGCAGCCGAGACCCAAATCAAGAGAATTGCACAGTTGGTATTGCCTGATGGCTTAGAGGCGATTGCTTCGCATGCAGCTCGTCTCCAAGAGCAGGCCAGTAAGCTCGGCATGAGGGACCTATCGCTTCAGGTTACGGCAACAATAGACGTTTTGGGAGAAAGGAGTTATGCGCCAGCAGCGACATTGCCCAAGGAACTACAGAACATTCAGCGAGAACGACTTCTATGGGCCTCGGTGCTAAGGGACACCTTGCCGAATGTTGCGGCTCCGGACGAAGAAGGTGTCGTTACCCGCGACTTTATAGCGAAGCACATAAGTTCCTTCTATTTTCTGGTTGGAAGTGATCCAGAGCTATTTCAAAGTCCCAGCAAATTGTTACGACTCGTGGGAGCGCTGAATTGTGTAATTGGCGATTGGGGTCAAAAGGTAGAAGCGGTTGACTATCTGGAGTTACGATTCGAATCCTTGGACTTGTCTTCAATAAATGACATTAGATACGCGTTGGCGTTGGTTAACGCGATGAGGGAACACGGTCAAGGGTCTAGCGCACAATCTCGACGAATTGCACCGGGCATTTCTCGGCAGTTGGCGAAGTTACTTGTTGATGGCAGCTTTTTTCATCGTGTGTCATGGATAGAGTCGGATGCGTCGTCTGAGCAACGAGAACGGTGGTTTGATGAAGAAGCAGCGGCAGGAGCACACTCTTCTATGCAGCTTGCTGCGGGTGAAGTATTATTGTTAATGGGGAAACGTGTGAAGGACGCAGAAGGGATACTCGTGTCATTCATGGAAGATTTGGTTGAACGACTGGAAAAGCTGGAAAAAGACGAGGAGATCATGTTGTTATCCTCCAGATATGGTTCACATTCGGTTCGTGCGGCGGCTAGAGCACTTGTGGCTCTAAATTCACAAGACGCAATTTTAATAATGGAGAAGTTGAAGCGAATGGATCGAAGGAAACTTGCGGCGTTTGAAGGTATTGCAATGGAGTTATCACACCAATAGAAATGAAATATACACCAGTAGACATGAAGTATACAACTTCAAGAGAAAGCAGAGAATATCTTCGATGTTGTTCTCGGATACGTTTGAAAGATGATCCGTTTGTGGTAAACTTACCGGCGCTCGGGGAGGGTGGGTAGTATTGAATGGGATTGAAGGGAGTAGTTCGAGCAGCTTACGGCGCCCTTGCTGGCGGTCATGCATCAGGCTTTTAACGCCCACGATCTGAACCGTGCCGTTTCGGCTTGAATCCGGAGTGTGAGGAGAATTAAGGCACATTGGCAACATTCGCGGTCCGCTGAGCACGTTCAATCCGAGCCGGTTTCCCGCCTGCCGCGCCGTCTTTTTCATCGGCAACCGACATCAGCTAAGTGTCCACCAAAGAGCGAGGCATCCAGTCGCCCAAATGTTCGTCCGAACTTGGCGCCTCGGAGAAAATTGTCTATTGCCGAGCCGGCCGCGATTCCCTGTCAAGTTTCTTCTTAGCGCGGTTCGAACACGAGCTTCGGCACCACCACCTCCCAAGATTCGCACTTGATGCTGTCGCGGTACTGGGGCTCCGACGACTCACGGCTCCAGCACACGATGGCCGACACCGCCGCGGAGCGGCGCTGCATTTCCTTCGGCGGTCGGAAGCTCTTGGCAAGACGTCCCACCATGGTGCCTGCCGGGTCCAGCAACTCCCAGCTCCCATAGTCCGTGATGCGCGTCTCCAACGGATCGCCGGGAGATAGTGCAGCGATGGCGTGATGGATCGTGTGGCGGTCGGCAAGGCGTCCCGCGAACCCAAGGTCTACGTCTCCAAGACCGGCACGGACGTGGCGAAACAGCAGCGCCGGAGACGAAGCCTCCAGCTCGACCGGCGTGCGCTCCACCACCGATGCGTGGTCGACCAGCGGGTCCAGCATCGGATGAGGTCCGTCGAAGCGCGCGAGCACGAGGGTCTGCCGGGCGCGCGTCATGGCCACATAGTAGAGCCGGCGGGGCGCGTCTACGTCCTCGTCGCATCCGACCCGGTTCCAGCCGCCGTCGAGGACGACGACGTGGTCGAATTCCAGACCCTTGGCGCGGTGGCCGGTCAGCAGCAGAAGTCCGCGCTGTCGCCGACGAATCTCCCGACCCCACTCGGCCAGCCATTCGATGACATGATCCACCGGCATTTCACTGTCGCCGGTTTCCAGTGCGTGTTCTTCAACGGCCTGCCGGAGCAGGTCGTACCAGGGGCCAGCAGGGCGTTCCTCCACCCAACCGGCAAGGGCCGCTCCGTCGACGACGCGGGGGTCCCGTTGGCGAAGCCAATCGACGAAGGTACGGGTCTCCCGCAGACGCCAGAAGCTCGGGATTTCCTCGTTGCCCATCTGCACCGGGATGTCGTGCAACTCGCAGAAGGCGCGCACCGGCTCCAGATACTTCCACTCGCGCGCGATCACCGCGCACTGCGACCAGTCCCACTCCGGCGCGAGCAAGGCGAGGCGCTGAAACTCCGCCATCACGGTCTGCGCCTGCGAGATCGGGTCGCTGCCTACTGGCAGGATCTGTACCCGCCCGTGTACGACCGGATCGCGCTTCTCCCAAGCACCGCCCGGCGGCTCCTTCGCACGGGCCTTGTCGATGTGGATGGGATGCCCGGCCTTCATCCGCTCCTGCGCGGGCTCGATCACCGCGTTGGCGACGTCGATGATATGGCCGGTAGAACGATAGTTGCCGACGAGATAGCTGGGCTTGGGGCCGTAGTCCTCCTCGAAGCGGCGGATGAACTCCACCGAGGCGCCGTTGAAGGCATAGATGTTCTGGTCGTCATCGCCGACCGCGAAGAGCGTGAGCTTGCCGGCATCGTCCTCGAGCGTGCGCCCGGCCAGGGCCGAGATCAGCTCGTACTGGTCCGGGCCGATGTCCTGATACTCGTCCACCAGCATCCAGCGGAAGCCGGCCAGCAGACGCTCCCTCTGCTCGTCCGCCTCCTCGGGTGGCAAACCCTCACCACGCAGCAGCTCCATCGCGCGGCCCAGTACGTCCCGGAACACCTCGTCGTCAGGCTGCTCCGCCCGGCCGGAAAAACTCGCGCCGGCGAGCCGCATGGCAAGCGCGTGGCAGGTGAGCACGGTCACGCCGCGCGCGTCGTCGCCGATCAACTCGTGCAGGCGGCGGCGAATGTCCACGGCGGCGTGGCGGTTGTAGGCCAGAGCCAGGATGCCTCTCGGGTTCTCGCGGCGTGCGCGAATCAGATAGGCGATGCGGTGCACCAGCACCCGAGTCTTGCCCGAGCCTGGCCCCGCGAGTACCAGCACGTTGGTTTGCTCACGAGTGTCGGCGACGATGCCCTGCTGGACGGAGTCGTTGAGGCTCTCGACGATCGCCCGCCACGAGGCGGGCGTGGTCTCGCGGCCGATCTCTTTGTCTCGACCCGGCAGCCAGCGGCCCAGGAACGCCTCTTCTTTCAGCGTGAAGTAATCCATCGCGAGGCGCAGGGCGTCCGTCATGGCGGCAAGGCCACGCTCGGCGAATTCCACCATCACGTGGATCTGCAGGACCTGCCCCTGGTAGTGGAGGGCCAGGGGTTCGAAGTCAGACTTCGTAAATCGTGGCCGCTCGCGTTGCTGCAGGTGGATGGTCATGGCGGGGCGAAAGACCGCCAGACCCTTGTTGAGGCGAATGACCTCCTGCTCATGCAGCCACAGCAGTGCACGGTCAACGAGCTTGTTGGGGTGCCTCACCTTGCTCTTCAAGAGCATGTCGGACTCGACTGCCTGTAGCAGCTTGCCGAGGGTGGTCTCGGCCAGCAGGTCCGTGCCCTGGCTGCCTGACGGCAGGCAGGCGAGGAGGTGCTTCAGCAGGCGCCCGGCCGCCTCGCGCCGGAGTTGCGCCGTTTCCTCCAGCGCTCCCCATTCCCGCTGGAGCGTCACCGAGGCAGTCTCGGCGTCGCGCTTGCGCACTGTCATGCTTCCTGCGGCGCCGTCCTCGCCGCGGCCGTCGTAGGCGATGCTGCAGAGGATGCGCCACAGCCGCTCTGGCAAAGGATCAATGAGGCCCTGGTCTCTAAGAACCTGCGAAGCGATGCGCAGGTGCAGCGACGCCGTGTCTCCCTTGTCCTGATCCCAAGCCTGCTCGCGCATGTGCGCGATCAGAGCGGTCTCCAGCTCCGCCGCCTGTTCCAGGCGTTTGGAGGACGAACGCCCCCTCCCGGCGTGTACGAACGCGGTCAGCGCCGTGTCGTTACTGGCGACGCCCAGCCGCTCGAGATCGTACAAGGCGCCGCGCACGGCCTCGGGGCTCAGGCCCGAGGCCGCCATCAGGTCGTCGGTGGTGACGCCCTCGTCGGCGCCCGCCTGGATCAGCGCCACGGCGATGCGCAGCAGCTGATCGCGATAGGCGTCCGCGATCGGTGCTCGTGCGAGCTTTGCGTGTGCCTCCTCGACCGAGTTCACCCGGAGCGACGACGGGAATACCTGGACGGAGTTCTCCTCGCGGGTGAGCAGTTCAGACTCTTCGAGCCATGCGACAGCGGTGCGCACGCGCGTGTCGTCCGTGGCCGAATCTCGCTCGAACACTTTTTCCTCGTCCTCGCCGAGGATTTCGCCGGTGGTGGCGACCACCTCGCCGTTGAAGCGCTTCTT
>JAPPKP010000245.1 GCA_028819955.1 Rhodospirillaceae bacterium
AGAGCCGCAAGGAGGATCTGGCCCGGGTGGTGACGCGCGAGCACGGCAAGGTGCTCTCGGACGCGATGGGCTCTGTCTCCCGCGGGACCGAAGTGCTGGAGTTCGCTTGCGGAATTCCGCACTTGCTCCGGGGCGACTACACCCAGTCGGTCGGCACCGGAGTCGACAGCTTCTCCAGCCGCCAGCCGCTCGGCGTGGTCGCCGGCATCACGCCTTTCAACTTCCCGGCCATGGTGCCGATGTGGATGTTCCCGGTGGCGATCGCCTGCGGCAACACGTTCATCCTGAAGCCGTCGGAGAAGGACCCCACGGCCGCGATGATGCTCGCCGAGTGGCTGACGGAGGCCGGCTGCCCCGATGGCGTGTTCAACGTCGTCCACGGCGACAAGGAGGCGGTGGATGCGATCCTCACCCATCCGGACATCGCTGCGGTGAGCTTCGTCGGCTCCACGCCCATTGCCGAGTACGTCTATCACACCGGCTGCGCCCACGGTAAGCGGGTGCAGGCGCTGGGCGGTGCCAAGAACCACGCGGTGGTCATGCCGGACGCAGACCTCACGATGGCGAGCGATGCCCTGATCGGCGCGGCCTACGGCTCCGCCGGCGAGCGTTGCATGGCGGTATCGGTAGCGGTCGCGATCGGCGACAAGGTTGGCGATGCGCTGATCGAGGACCTCAAGCCCAAGATCGAGAGCATCAAGGTGGGGCCGGGCACCGACGGCGAGGCCGACATGGGCCCGCTGGTGACCAAGCAGCACTTCGACAAGGTGCGGGGCTATGTGGACCTCGGCGTCGAGGAAGGCGCGGACTTGGTGATCGACGGCCGCGACCTCTCGCTCCAGGGCTACGAGAACGGCTACTTCATCGGCCCCTGCCTGTTCGACCGGGTCACGCCCGACATGCGCATCTACAAGGAGGAGATTTTCGGGCCGGTGCTCTCCGTCGTTCGCGCGCCGGACTACGATGCCGCGGTGCAGATGGTCAACGAGCACGAGTTCGGCAACGGGGTCGCGATCTTCACCCGCGACGGCGACGCTGCGCGCGAGTTCGCGAACAAGGTGGAGATCGGCATGGTCGGCGTCAACGTGCCGATCCCCGTGCCGGTCGCCTACCACAGCTTCGGCGGCTGGAAGCGCTCGCTCTTCGGCGACCACGCCATGCACGGCATGGAGGGCGTGCGCTTCTACACCAAGCTTAAGACCGTGACCTCCCGCTGGCCGACCGGCATCCGCTCGGGCGTCGATCTCTCCTTCCCCATGATGTCGTAAGGCCGCGGCGGCCGGGGCCGCAGCAGAGCCGGGAGCGATGAGCGACGACGATCTCTCCTACCTCTCGGCGACGGAGGCGGCCGCCCTCATTCGGGACGGCGCGCTCTCGCCCGCAGACCTGGTGACGAATGCGCTCGCGCGTATCGAGGAGGTCAACCCCACCCTCAACTGCTTCTGCTTCACTTATCCAGAGGAGGCCATCGAGCAGGCGCGGGCGGCGGAGCGGGCGGTCGCCGCGGGCGACGATGTGGGTCCCCTGCATGGCGTCCCCATCGCCATCAAGGATCTCACCCCCACCAAGGGCAAGACGACGACCTTCGGCTCCCATGCCTACAAGGACTGGGTGCCGGACTACGACGCGCTCGTGGTGCAGCGCCTGCGCGACGCGGGCGCCATCATGGTGGGCAAGACGACGACGCCGGAGTTCGCCTTCTCCAGCCTGACGGACAGCCCACTGTGGGGCATCACCCGCAATCCCTGGAACCCCGACCGCACGCCGGGCGGCTCGTCGGGCGGCTCCGCCGCCGCCGTGGTCGCCGGCTGCGTGCCGCTGGCGGAAGGCTCGGACGCCGGCGGCTCGGTGCGGATTCCCGCCTCGCACAGCGGCTGCGTCGGGCTGAAACCGAGTTCCGGCCGGATCCCGTTCGAGTTCCTGCCGACCCAGTTCGACTACATGTGCTGCCACGGCCCGCTCTCGCGAACCGTGGCCGATGCCGCGCTGTTCCTGAATCTCTGCCAGGGGCCTGACGAGCGCGATCTCAACACGCTGGCGCCGGCTCTCTCGGTCGACGTGCCGCCGCCGAGCGACGTTCGCGGCCTGCGCCTCGCGCTCTCCATCGACCTCGGTTACTACCGCATCGACCCCGATGTCGAGGCGAACACCCGCGCTGCTGCCGCCGCTCTGGAGCAGGCGGGGGCGGAGATCGAGCCCGTCGAGCTCGGCTGGAGCGCGGCGTTCAACGAGGCGTGGTGGGCCTATTGGGGCGTGTTCCAGGCCACGCACTTCGGCCACCATCTGGAGCGCTGGCGGGACAAGATGCACCCCTCCGTCGTCGCCTCGATGGAAGAGGGGCTCGCCATGAGCGCGGTCGAGCTGATGAAGACCGAGACGGTCTACACCGAGGCCTGGAACGCGCTGCGCCCTATTCTCGAACGCTGCGACGCCCTGCTCTGCCCGACCGAGGCGATTCCGGCGCCCACGGTCGACTACGACGAGCTCGCTTCCATGGGGGACGATGCGGACGGCCGTCACCAGAGCATGGACATGACCATGCAGTTCAACGCGCTCAAGCTGCCGGCACTCTCGGTTCCCTCGGGCTTCTCCGCAGAGGGCTTGCCCACGGGTCTGCAGATCGTGGGCCGCCGCTTCGACGACCTGACGGTGCTCCGCATCGGCGCCGCGCTTGAGCAAGTGCGCCCCTGGCGCCAGCACCGGCCGCCGCTGTAAGTCATCGCGCGCCTCACGGACCGTGACCCTGGTGGGCGTTCCGGGCTAGGCTGCCGGCCTTGGCGGCAGCGAGGGAGCGGGGGCGATGGCGACGGTGAAGGCCGGGCTCATCCAGATGAGCCTCAAGGGCGAGGTCGAGCACGACACGCCCGAGCAGATCAGCGAGAAGATGATCGCGGCGCACCTGCCTCTCATCGAGCAGGCGGCAAGCGAGGGCGTGCAGGTTCTGGGCCTGCAGGAGCTCTTCAACCTGCCCTACATCGGCGCGGTGCAGGACAACGCCTGGTACCGCACCGCAGAGCGGGTGCCCGACGGGCCGACGGTCCAGCGTATGCGAAAGGAGGCCGCGCGTCTCGGCATGGCGATGGTGGTGCCGGTCTACGAGGAGTCGCAGACCGGCGTCTACTACAACACTGCCGCCGTGATCGACGCGGACGGGCGCTACCTCGGCAAGTTCCGGAAGATTCACATCCCCCATGTCGTCGGCTTCTGCGAGAAGTACTACTTCAAGCCCGGCGATATCGGCTATCCGGTCTTCGAGACCGCGTTCTGCAAGGTCGGGGTCTACATCTGCTACGACCGGCACTTCCCCGAAGGCTGGCGCGAGCTCGCCATGAACGGCGCGGAGGTGATCTTCAACCCGTCGGCGACCGCGCGGGGCCTGAGCGACCATCTCTGGAACCTGGAGCAGCCGGCGGCGGCGGTCGCGAACTGCGTCTACATCGGCGCCAACAACCGCGTCGGCATGGAGGCGCCGTGGAACACCGGCTACTTCTACGGCTCCAGCTACTTCGTCAATCCACGCGGTGAGATTCTCGACCAGGGGCCGGACGATCGGGACGCGCTGGTCACCGCCGAGCTCGACCTCGCCATGATCGCCGAGGTGCGGGACGGGTGGAAGTTCTATCGCGACCGCCGGCCCGAGACCTACGGCGCAGTCGCGTCGTGGCAGGTCTGAGCGGGCGAGCAGGAGGAGGCTCCAATGCGCAAGGTCAAGGCGGCCCTCATTCAGATGAGCCTGAAGGGGGACCCGGCAACGGACTCCATCGAGACGATCCGGGACAACATGATCGCCGCCCACTTGGCGCTGATCGAGGAGGCGGCGCGGCAGGGCGTGCAGGTGCTCGGCCTTCAGGAGGTCTTCAACGCGCCCTACTTCCCCGCCACCATCGACGAGAAGTGGTTTGAGTCCGCCGAGGCGGTGCCGGACGGCCCCACCACCCAGGCGATGCGCGCGGCGGCCAAGAAGCACGGCATGGTCATCGTCTCGCCGGTCTACGAGCGCGACCATAACGGCAAGTTCTACAACACCGCCGCAGTGATCGATGCGGACGGCAGCTACCTCGGCAAGTTCCGCAAGATCCACATCCCGAAGATCGGACCCTACGACGAGAAGCACTACTTCGCATACGGCGATCTCGGCTACCCGGTGTTCGATACCGCCGTCGGCAAGGTCGGGGTCTATATCTGTTACGACCGCCACTTCCCCGAGGGCTGGCGCGCGCTTGCGCTCAACGGTGCTGAATTGGTGTTCAACCCGTCGGCGACCTTCAAGGGCCTCAGCGATCACATCTGGAACCTGGAGCAGGTGGGCGCGGCCATCGCCAACGGTATCTTCATCGGCACCAACAACCGCGTCGGCACCGAGCCGAGCTTCGGTAACCACGTCTTCTACGGCTCCAGCTACTTCTGTAATCCGCGCGGCGAGATCCTGGCGCAGGGTGGCGATCAGGACGACGAGCTGGTGATCGCCGAGCTCGACCTCGACCAGATCCACGAGGTCCGCGACACGTGGCAGTTCTTCCGCGACCGCCGGCCCGAGACCTACCAGCACTGCGCCCGGCAACCGTGAGGGACTGAGACGCGACAGACAAAATTTGAGCGGGATTAAGTGGGATAAGTGGGATGATTGGGATTCGGCGGGATAAGCGGGATTCCATGGGATAACTGGGATTTCGTGGGATAAGCGAGATTAAGTGGGATTCGGTGGGATAAGCGAGATTAAGTGGGATTCGGCGGGACGGACGGTCGTCGCGCTGCGGGTTGAATTGCCGAGGATTGCGGCCCGTACCGCTGGCCGTTGCCCGTTTGCACTCGAATCGCATGGCGCCATCATCGCGCGGGAATCGCGGGCCGTGCACCGCACCATGGTCCGGTGTCGGGTCGGTGCCGCCGACCGATACACCGTATGAGTTCCGGCTCAGTTGGTGCGGCGGCCGTGCGTGATGGTGCCGAACGTCACACCCCTTAGCAGCTGGTTCTGCAATACGAACGTCACCGCCACCACCGGGATCAGGAACAGCGTCTCGATCGCGGCGAGCCGGCCCCAGTCCACGCCGATGCCGCTGCCGAGGCTCCCCCCGATGCCGACCGGCACGGTCCGCGTCTCCGGCCCCGTGAGCAGCAGCGCCATCAGGAACTCGTTCCAGGTGAGGATCAGGCCGAGCGTCGCGGTCGCGGCGATGCCGGCCTTCACCTGCGGCAGGCAGACGCGGAAGAAGACCCGCCATTCCGAGCTGCCTTCGGTGCGCGCGGCGTCCTCCAGCTCGCGCGGCAGGTCGTCGAAGAAGCTCTTCATCATCCAGATGGCGAAGGGCAGG
>JAPPKP010000163.1 GCA_028819955.1 Rhodospirillaceae bacterium
CTGGATGGCGCGGACGATGTTGTGCTCGGCCACCCGCACCGCGTCGTCGGCGATCTGCTCCACGCTGCGGCCGAACTCTGCGGCCAACGCTCCGAAGGCGCCCAGGGCAAGCTCGGGATCGACGTCCATGCGGCCGCCGAGGAAGGTGTCCGCGAGCACGGTGCCTCGGACGAGATGCGCGTCGGTGATCGTGGGCTCCGTGCCGCCTCGCCGGTAGCAGGCGGGGCCTGGCTCCGCGCCGGCGGAGCGGGGGCCGACCCGCAGCATGCCGCCGTCGTCGCGCCAGACGATCGAGCCCCCGCCCGCGCCCACAGTCACGATGTCGAGCACAGGAATGCGGATGGGGAGCCCGTCGATATCGGCATCGCTGGTCAGCACCGGCGTGCCGCCCTGCACCAGGCAGACGTCGGTGCTGGTACCCCCCATGTCGAAGGTGATGAGGTCGCGGTAGCCCGAGCGCCCGGCCTGGCGGATCGCGCCCATCACGCCCGCCGCCGGCCCCGAGTAGAGCGAGGTGATGGCGTTGCCGGCCATGCCGCTCGCGGGCAGGCGTCCGCCGTTCGATTGCATCAGGCTGAAACGGCCCGCGAACCCCCTCTCGTCCAGCGCGCGCTCGAACTCCCCGAGATAGCGGTCGATGACCGGCTGCACGTAGGCCGCGAGCGTTGTGGTCGAGGCGCGCTCGTACTCGCGAAACTCGCGGGTCACGTCGCTGGAGAACGTGATCCCGAGGTCGGGAAAGCGTTCGGCCACCATCGCCGCCACGCGCCGCTCGTGGGCGGGGTTGGCGTAGCTGTTCAGGAAGCAGATCGCGACGGACTCGTGGCCGCCGCCCTGCAGCGCTTGGGCGATGCGTTGCCGCGCCGCCGCCTCGTCGAGGGCGATGACCACCTCGCCCTGCGGCCCGATGCGCTCGGGAATCTCGAAGGTGTCGCGGCGCGGCACCACCGGCTCGGGCTTCCGGTAGTGGATGTCGTAGATCGAGCGCCGGCTCTGCCGCTGCAGCGCGAGCAGGTCGCGGAATCCCTCGGTCGCAAAGAACGCGACCTTGGCGCCCTTGCGCTCCAGCACCGCGTTGGTGGCGACGGTCGAGCCGTGCACGAGGTCGCCGGTGGCGGCCAGCGCGAGACCCGACTCGTCCAGCGCTGCGATGGCGCCGCGGTGGGGTGCGGGCGGCGTGCTCGGCACCTTGGTGATGCGCACGCCGTCCTTCTCGAAGGCGACGAGATCGGTGAACGTGCCGCCGACCTCCACCCCCACCCGAACGGTTTTGCTCATGCGTGCCCGCGAGCGCTCTCGCCCGTGTCGGTCGGGGGCGGTGTCATGGCGGCTCTCCCTGTCGGCGGGTGCGGTCGCTACAAGAGCACGCCATGCCCCGCAAGGAAACGTGGCCCCGGCGAAAACTGCGGGTCAGCTTGCGAGTAGCTCCGCGACGCAGCCGTTGAGGAACGTCATGAAGTCACTGCCCTCGCGGCTCGGCGACGCCACGCAGTGGCCCCAGGCCGACTCGTAGGGGCGAAGATCGGCGGCCGGCATGTGCTCCGCCTCGATGGCGTTGTCCTCGGGCGGGAAGTAGAGGTCGGTCGTGCAGGGAACCAGGATCGCCCGTGCCCGGATGGCGCCGAGCGCGCGTTCGAAGTCGCCTCCATAGCGCTCGTTGGCGCTGATGTCGCCGAGCTGCCAGGTGCGGAGCTTGGCCAGCAGGTCGTTGGCGTCCCACGCGAGGTGATCGTTTTCCCAGTCGGCCAGCAGCTCCGACCAAGTCTCGAAGCCGAGCTCGCGGTGCAGCCGCTCACGATAGAAGGTCTGCGAGTATGCCCAGCCTGCGTAGACCCGCGCGAACGCCTTAAGGCCCGCCTCGGGCAGAGCGGTGTAGTCGCCGCCCGCGAACGCACTATCGGCCAGGAGCGCCGCCTTTACCCCCTCAAGAAACACCTTGTTGTGCGGGGAGGTACGTGCCGAGGCGCAGAACGGCAGGATGGCGTCCACCATGTCGGGATACTGCGCGCCCCACTGATAGGACTGGCAGCCCGCCATCGACCACCCCATCACGAGTGCGATGCGCTCGACGCCGAGCGCCTCGGTCAGCAGCCGGTGCTGGCAGGCGACGTTGTCGTGGAGGGTCACGACGGGAAAGCGCGGGCCGTCGAAGGGCGCAGGCGTGTTGCTCGGCGACGACGAGAGGCCATTGCCGAACATGTTGATCGAGACGATGAAGTAGCGCTCAGGGTCGAGCGCCGGCAGCCCCCTGACGTAACCCTCGTTGCGGACGTGCGTGCCCGTGTAGAACGTGGGCATGACGATCGCGTTGTCGCCGCGCGCGTTCAGCGAGCCCCAGGTCTCGTAGGCGAGCATCGCGCCCGGCAGCGTGGCGCCGGATTGCAGCGTTACGTCGCCGAGCTCGAACCGTTGGTAGTCGGCTGCCACGTCGCGGCGTCCTCGCCCGCGCTCTAGTAGAGCCGCAGGTACTCCTGCACCTCCCAGTCCGTGACCGTCTGGTGGTAGCGCTCCCACTCGTCGACCTTGTAGCGCAACCAGGAGGTCATCATCTGGGGGCCGAGCACCTCGGCCGCCAGCGGGTCGTCGCGCAGGATCTCCGTCGCTTCGAGCAGGTGCCGCGGCAGGCGCTGCCCGCCACTGGCCAGGATCTCTTCGTGGGTGAGGTCGTAGAGGTCCTTGTTCAGCGGCGGGCCGGGGTCGATCTTCTTCATCACGCCTTCGACGCACGCCGCAGTGGTCATGCCGAGCGCGAGGTACGGGTTCATGCACAGGTCGGACGCCCGGTTCTCGATGCAGAAGCGGTTCTGCGGCATGCGCAGCATGGCGGAGCGGTTGTTGTTGCCGTAGGTCATGTGAGTGGGCGCCCAGGTCACGGTGCCGCCCTCGAAGCCGCCGACCCTGGCCACCAGTCCGTTGTAGGAGTTGACGGTCGTGGCGGTAAGTGCGGTGAGCGCGCCGCCGTGGCGCAGCAGCCCGCCGATCGCGTGGTACGCCTCATCGGACCAGCCCGACTCGTCGTTTCCGAAGACATTGGCTCCCGGATTGTCGACCCGCTGCATCGAGTAGTTGATGTGCGCGCCCGAGCGCCAGTCGCCGGTGGTGGGCTTTGGCATGTAGGTGGCGAAGAGCCCCTGTTGCTTGGCGATCTCCTTCAGCAGCACGCGCAGGAACACCAGCCGGTCGGCCATGCCCACGAGGTGCGTGTAGCCGAAATCGAGCTCGATCTGCGAGTAGGCGCCCTCGCAGACCACATCCTTCAGCCCCCAGCCGAGGTCTTCGAGGATGTCGATGACCGCACTGACAAACCCCAAGGAATCGATCGAATACTCGACGTCATAGCCGAACGCCTGGCGTCTCGGCCGCAAGCCTTCGCCGGGGAGCGGGTCGTCGTCGAAGGCCTTGACCGGCTTGCCGTCCTTCCAGCGCATCACGATGAACTCGGGCTCGATTCCCGCGAAACCTGTAAATCCCTTCGCCGCGGTATCGGCGATCACGCGCTTGAGAATCTGTCGGGGGCACATGTTGTAGGGTGCGTCCTCCCACCAGAGATCCGCGAACATCCACGCACAGGTGCGATCCCAGGGGCAGATGACCAGCGAATCGATGTCCGGCACCGGGATCTGGTCGGGATCGGCCGCGCCGAGCTCGGGCACGAAGGAGACCGAGTGCACGGCGAACTGCGGCCCCTTGCCCATGCACAGGTTTTCGAACTCGCTGATCGGCACCGGCTTGGTCTTGGGCAGTCCGTGCATGTCGATCCAGCAAGAGAAGACGTAGCGGACCCCCGCTTCGACGAGCTTCGCGTGCTCCTCGCGGACGCGTTCGACGTCGGGCAGCGCCTCGGCCAAGCTTCCTGGAATCGCAGTCATTGGGTGTTTGCCTCCCAGCGTGCCAAGTGATGGGGATGTCGAATTCGATGCAGCGCTTCGCCTAAGCTAAAGAATCAGAAATGTGATTGACCATTGTTGCCGATTCCGCACATTATACATTACTCGTTGAGGATATGGCAACGTCTGCCGCGCTCACCGCCCGGCGGTGCCAGGAGCAGAGCACATGTCCCGACCCACGCTGCAGGCGCTTCAGGCGGCGAACGCCGACGGCAACGTCTCGCCGCTCGCGTCGCCTGACGACGATCTCAACCGGCAGATCATCCGCCTGCTCCAGGACGACGGACGCGCGGCCTATGACGAGATCGGGCTGAAGCTCGGCGTCTCGGGCGGGACGGTCCGCAATCGCGTCACCCGCATGCGCGAGGCGGGCATGCTCCGCATCGTGGCGGTGGTCGACCCGGTGGTTGCCGATTACGAGTCCGACGCGATGCTCGGCATCAAGGCTGCGTCGGGAGTCGCGCCCACCGCAATCGCGCAGCGGCTCGATCTCCACCACGCCGTCGTCTACGTCATGTGGGTCAGCGGCCGCTTCGACCTGCTGGTCGAGGTCGTGTGCGACGAGGAAACCGAGCTCGCGAGCTTCCTGAACGATTATATCCACGGTCAGCCCGATATCGCGCACGTCGAGGTCATGACTCGGCTCGGCATGTTCAAGAACCAGTTCCTGCTCAAGCGCAACGTGCCCTAGCCCGGCACTCTGACGGAGGCCGCCATGAGCCTATTGCTGCAATCTATCCTGGGAAAGGAGGCGTTAGCGGCGTTCGAGGCTCCGGGGGCGGTGGCACGCGGGTTGCCGGCAGCGGCCTATACCAGCGAGGCGATCTTCGCGCTCGAGAACGAGCGGATCTTTGCCGAGTCCTGGGTGTTCGCCGGCCTGGCGCACGAGCTGGCCCGGCCCGGCGACGTGGTGCCGGTCACCGTGGCCGGCAAGCCGGTGCTGCTGGTGCGGGACGACGATGGCGAGGTGCGGGCCTTCCACAACGTGTGCCGCCACCGCTGCCTCAAGCTCGTCGAAGAGCCCGGCAACGTGGGTCCCACCATTCAGTGCCCTTATCACTCCTGGACCTACAGGCTCGACGGCGCGCTGCACATGGCGCCCTACTTCGGCGGGCACGACCCCCGCGCGGCGCCGGCCGGCTTCGACAAGGCGCAGCACGGGCTGGTGCCGGTGCGGGTGGCGACCTGGCACGACTGGATCTTCGTCAACCTGAGTGGCGACGCGCCGCCGCTCGACGACGTCGTTACCCCACTCCAGAGCCAATTCGATGGGCTCGACCTAAACCGGATGCAGCACGTCGTCACCGTCGATCTGGGCGAGATCGCCGCGAACTGGAAGCTCCTGATGGAGAACTTCATCGAGCCCTATCACGTGCCCTTCGTGC
>JAPPKP010000319.1 GCA_028819955.1 Rhodospirillaceae bacterium
GATTAATCCGAGCGGATCAGCCCAAAATCGCCGCTGAAAGCCTGCGCCCGCTCATACACGAGTTCCTGCGCTCGCAAATCGAGACCAACACGCGGGTTTGCAGTTCGGTGGCCGAGGTGCGCCAGGCCCTGCGCGAGACCAGGCGGCTCGTCGTCGAGGCGGCGGAGCAGCATGGCGCAGTGGTATTGGCCGCCTCCACCCATCCCTTCGCGTCATGGCGGGAGCAGGCACCCACGCCCGGTGAGCGCTACAGGCGGTTCGCCTCTACCTACCAGGAGAGCGTGCGCCGCGCCTTGGTCAGCGGAATGCACATTCATGCGGGCTTCGGCGATGAAGACTCGCGCATCCGGGTCATGACGGCGCTCAGACGCTACCTGCCGTTGCTCCATGCCCTCTCTGCCTCCTCGCCGTTCAACGGCGGGCACGACACCGGGTTCAAGTCCTTCCGCCTGACCATGATGGGCGCCCTGCCACGCACAGGCCTGCCCAGTCCGCTGCACTCCCAGGCCGAGTACGAGCGGCTCGTCGCCGAATACCGGCGCATGGAATATATCGGCGATGCGCGGGAGCTCTGGTGGGACATTCGCCCGGCCAGTGCGTTTCCGACCATCGAGCTGCGCATCTGCGACGTGTGCACGCGCCTGGAGGATGCGGTGAGCATCGCGGCGCTCTACGCCTCTCTCATCCGCTGGCTCATGCGGCACGACCGGGACGGCGCGCTTCCGCCCGAGCCATTCACCGAATTCATCGCGCAGGACCGCTGGATCGCTCAGCGTTACGGCGTTCTCGCCTTCTTCGGCGACAGAGCTTCGGGCAGCGGGCGGGTCGACATCGACGACTACACGGCGGAACTGGTGGAACGGCTCGCAGAGGATGCCCGCGCGCTCAGCTGCGAGGCCGAGCTGCGCCGCTCGCTCACCATCATCAAGGACGGCACCGGCGCGGACCGCCAGATCGACCTTTACCGCCTGCGTCGGCTGGAGGGCGATAGCGAGGCGGAAGCATTGCGCTGTGTGGTCGATCAGGTGCTCACGGAATCGAAGGAGGGGCTCGGCGACGACGCCGGGTGAGACGTCCGGGCTATTCGATCACCGCGACAAGCGCCTCCAGGCAGCTCCGGCCCAGCCTGTGGCAATGTGCCGGCGACCAGCCGCGGCGGGGATCGGGCGCGTTCGCCGCGTCCTTGAAGGGTTGCTCCAGGGTCATGGCGAGGCAGCCATAGGTCTCCGCCACGTAGTTGGCGCAGATGCCGAGATTGGCCTTGCCGGGGGGCGTTGGCGGATAGCCGTACTTGGTCTGGAAGTCGGGGTTGGCCGCCATCAGTGCCGCCTGAAAGCGCTTCTGCTTCTGCGCCAGCGCGTTGGAGTAAGACGGAATGCCCTCGGGCCCGGCGATGAAGGCGTAAGGCAAGGCCTCGTCGCCGTGGACGTCAAGGCAGAAGTCGACGCCGGCGTGCGCCATCTCGGCGCCGACGAGATAGACCTCCGGGCTCTCCTCCATGCTGGGCGCGGCCCAGGCGCGGTTGAGGTTGATGCCCGCCGCGTTGGTCCTTAGGTGGCCGCGACGGCTGCCGTCCGGGTTCATGTTGGGCACCACATAGATTCTTGCCTTCTCCAGCAGCGTGCGGGCGATCGTGTCGGCGGGGTCGAGCAGCCGCTCCAGAAACCCCTCCATCCACCACTCGGCCATGGTCTCGCCAGGATGCTGGCGCCCGATGACCCAGCAGGCGCGCTGCCCTGCCCCACCGATCTCCAGCAGGTCGAGGGGCGCGCCGTCGAGGGTCTCGCCGAGCCGGCGCGCAACGACCAGAGGCGAGCGTCCAGCGCGCGCAATCAGCGCGTCGTGGCGCGCCATCGGGTAGGGCGCGAAGTAGGCGAAGCGAACCTCGTCGCCGGTGGGGCGGTGCCGTATGGTGAGCGCCTTGCCGTCGTACTCGGTAGCGACCCGGAGCCAGTCCTCGCCATCCTCCGAGGCGACGGCTCGATAGCCCCTCCAGCCCTCGGGGTAAGTCGCACCGCTCGCGTTCTCGATCCTGAGCACGCAGTCCTCGCCCGCCGCGCCCCGAACCCGGAAGTAGAACCACTGGAAGAAGGCACCGCCCGCGTCGGGCACGATCTCCAACCTGATCGCGCCTGGAGACTTGGCCGCGAGGCAGCGGATGTTGCCGCCGTCGAAGTCGCTGTCGATGGCGAGGATCACGGCCAGCCCCGCTTGCGGCCCGCGTCAGGTCGCATAGTTGGAGGGGCCGCGCGACGCCGCGGTGATTCCGCCGCGTCTCACGTCCGCTGCGACCTCGGCGAGGTCCGAGAGATAGGCGTCGATACTCTCGGCATGCTTCACGTTGAGCCAGAGCAGGATGGAATCGGGCTCGCGCATGCGGATCGAGCGCCAGCCCCGCGCAGCCGTCCCTTCCTCCACCGCGAAGATGTCGAAACCGTCCGCGTAGAAGGTGACATGGAGCGCGTGGGGGCGGCCGAGCACCACGAGGCCTTCGATCGCGCCGATGCCCTCTACCAGCCGCTCGCGGATGCGCCGCTGGGCCTCGTAGATGCGCAGGTAACCCTCCTCCCCGAGCGTGGTCATCACCGCCCAGGCGCTGGCGACCGCGCCCCCCGAGCGGGTGCCGGTGATCGTCGGCGTGGAGTAGGTGCCGGCGGGCCAGCCGTCGAAGGTGGTGCGGTGGTATCGCTCCAGCGCCTTGTCGCGCAGCAGGCAGAGGGAAATGCCTTTGTGGGCGTAGCCGAACTTGTGCATGTCCACCGACATCGAGGTCACGCCGGGGACGGCAAAGTCGAACGGCGGGATTGGATCGCCCAGCATCGTCATGAAGGGCAGGATCATGCCGCCGATGCAGCCGTCGGAGTGCATCCAGAGGTCGTGGTCCTGGGCCAGTGCCGCGATCTCCTCGATGGGGTCGGTCTCGCCATAAGGGTAGGGTGGCGCGGAGCCTGCGATCATTACCGTGTTCTCGGTGATGGCGGCAGCCATGCCAGCAATGTCGGCACGCCAGCCCTCGCTGCGGGACATGCGCACGATCTTCATGCCGAGCCACGCGGCGCCCTTGTCGAAGGCGGCGTGGGCGGTCTTCGGCACCACCACCTCGGGCGCGCCGGCGACGGGGCGGTTCTCCCGTGCCCAGTCGCGCGCGGCCTTCATGGCCATGAGGATGCTCTCGGTGCCGCCGGCGGTGGTGGAGCCGCCGGCGGCCTCCGGCGCGTGCAGGAGGTCGAGCACGCCCGCGATCAGCTCGCGCTCCAGCGCAGCCAGGCTCGGATAGGCGCTCGCGGCGAAGAGGCCGTTCTCGTCCCGGTAGGCGTCGTAGGCCTCGTGCGCGCAGCGCAGCACATCCTCGCCTGCGAAGTAGGCGGCCGAGAAACTCCGCTCGTGGCACCAGGGGTTGTCGTCCGCGTGCGCCGCCAGCATCTCGGCCTTGAGCCCGTTCCAGGACCGACTCGCTTGAGGGAAACCCCGGTTCCGCCGCCTCTCGGGTGCCTCTCCGACTGCCATTGCTTCCTCCCGCCTCGCATTGCGCCCACGAGACATAGCAGATCGCAGGCGGGATGGCAGGGCGGAGGGTTCGCCCGCCGCGCTTGAGAGAGGGAGCGCGAGGCGCCTACGATGCCGGCCGGCCCGCCCACTGCCGGGGCGGGCGCTTTCCTTGACAGGGAGAGAAAGCGATGCACCCACGGTTCCCGTTGTTTGGCGCCGCCCTCGGGCTGGCGTTGCTGGCAGTATCCCCCCTTCCCGCGGCGGAGATGCCGCCGGTCTACGACCTCGAGGCCCGGATGGGCGCCCCGGCCGCGACGGTCACGGTCTACGAGCCGCACCTGAGCGTCGGCGACGAGCATGTCGCCGTCGACTACGTGGGCTACCCGGCCGTCGACGTGATGGCGCGCCTCTTCGGCCCCGATTGGCGAAGCGAGGCCGAGACCATCGAGTTCCGTGCGCTGGACGGTTACGTCTCCCGTCTCCCGGTCGAGCGCTTCCTGACCGAAGGCGCCTTCATCGTCTTCGCGCGCGGGGACGGCTCGCCCTTCACTGTGGACAACCTCGCGCAGAACGAGACCGACGTGCCGCTCGGGCCCTACTACCTGGTCTGGGACAACATCGGGAACGCCGCCCTGCTGGAGGAAGGCGCGCGCAACTGGCCCTATCAGGTGGCCGAGGTGAATCTGGTTACGCTCTCGGACGCGGCGCTGCTGCCCAACGGCCTCGACGCCCGCTTTCACGAGGGCGCGGCACTGGCCAAGACCCACTGCCTGAGCTGCCACCTGGTGAACGGCTACGGCGGCGAGAAGTTTGAGGCCAATCTCGCGGAAATCACGAAGGTCTACGACGAGGCCGAGTTCATCAGCCTCGTTCTCGCGCCGCTCTCGGTGCTCGAAGAGACCACGATGCCGCCCCTCTCCGACCGCCTCGACGAAGAGGAGCGCCAACGCATCGCCAAGGCCCTGTTCGATTACCTCGTGGCGCTGCCGGTGCTGGAGTAGCCGCCGCCACGCAGCACAGCGCCCTATTGTGGGACGGCAATCTCCGCCGTGACTGTCCCGCCGGTGAGCCGTTCAAGCTCCCCCAGCGTCGTCCCGAAGACGCAGTGCGGGTGGCCGGCGGCGGCGTAGACGGTCTCGAAGCGGCCGAGGCTCGCGTCGATGGCCACCGGGAGCGGCGCCTCGTGCGCGAGCGGCGCGACGCCGCCGATGGAGAAGCCGGTGGCGGCGCGGACGGCATCGGCATCGGCGCGGCGCACCTTGCCTTCGCGGCCGAGCGCCCGCCCCAGCGCCTTCGGGTCGCAGCGCCGGTCGCCCGCGACCAGCGCCATCACCGGCGCGCCCGCCACGGTGAAGACCAGGGACTTCACGATGCTGCCGAGCGGCGTGCCGATGCTCCGGGCCGCGTCCTCGGCGCTCCGCGCGGTGCCGGCGAGCGCGATCACCTGCGCTCCCGACCCGGCCTCAGTGAGCGCCGCCTGCACCCGGCGCACCGCCGGATGGGCGATCGGGTCGGCCATGCCCGGCGCCCTACTGCGGGACCTTCAGCCCCCGCTGCACCGCGGGCCGGGCGCGGATGGTCTCGAACCAGCGGTGCAGGTTCGGATAGTCGGCCCAGTCGATGCCGTGCCACTCCCAGCGCCCGACCCAGCCGACGCAGGCGATGTCGGCGATGGAGTAGTCGCCGGCGAGGAAGTCGTGCCCCGCGAGCCTCCGGTCCATGACGCCGTAGAGCCGGTGCGCCTCGGTGGTGTAGCGCTCGATGGCGTAGGGCACCT
>JAPPKP010000075.1 GCA_028819955.1 Rhodospirillaceae bacterium
GCGACGGCCGCATCGTCCAGGTCGGCCCGCCGCTGGAGGTCTACCGCAACCCGGCCGACACCTTCGTTGCCGGCTTTCTCGCCAGCCCGCCCATGAACCTGCTCGATGCCCGGCTCGGCGGTCAGACGGGGCTGGATGCTGTCGAGCTGCCGCCGGTCGGCCTGCCGTTGCTGGAGGACCACAAGCGTGCGTTGGCTGGCCGCGCCGGCGAGACGATCACGCTCGGCATCCGGCCCGAGGATCTCGACGCCGAACCCTCCGGCGCCGAGCAGGGCGCAATGACCGTTACCGTGGTGGCGGTGGAGGCGCTCGGGCCGGAGGTGATCCTGGTGGGGGCGCTCCCCGGCGGGCAGGAGGTCTCCGCCCGGCTCGAAAGCGACTTCGCGGCCCCGCCGGGGTCCGAGGTCCGGCTCCACGTCGATCTCGACCGCCTCAACTTCTTCGACGTGGACACGGGGCGCGCCGTGACCGCCGGCTGAAGGTTGGATCAGGCGCCAGGGAGATCGGCAAGGGCGGGGTAAAGGGTCTCCAACCGGCGGTAGAGGTCGCGATAGATGCCGTAGGCGTCGCGGTAGGATTCGGTCCGGCTGGCATCGGGCTCGAAGACGCGATCGCACCGGGCGTAGCGGCCGATCGCGGCCCAGTCGTCGAGCGCGCCCGTGCCCATGCCCGCGACGAAGGCGGCGCCCAGACTGGAGCCCGGATGTTCGAGCAGCCGCTCGACCGGCCTGTTCAGGACATCGGCCGTGATCTGCATCCAGAGATCGCTGGCCGCCCCGCCATCGCACGCCAGAACGCGGCCGACGCCGCAGTCCATCTCCGCGAACACGTCCATGTGGTGGCGGAAGCCGAACGCCACCGATTCGAGGGTGGCGCGCCAGATGTGGCGCAGCTCGTGGTGGAGCCCGAGGCCCACCAGCGTGCCTTTCGCGCGGGGGTCGTGAAGCGGCGTCTTCTCGCCGAGGAAGTACGGCAGCAGGACGAGGCCGCCGGCGCCCGGCGGCAGGTCGCTGGCCTGCTCGTCGAGCCAGGCGTGCGGCGTCCGCCCCGCGGCACGCGCTGCCTCGGCTTCTCCTTGCCCAAGCTGCGCCACGGTCCAGTTCAGCACGCTGCCGCTCGCGGCCATGCAGCCGTTGGAGACGTAGAGCCCCGGCACGATGTGGAAGTCGATGAACATGCGTGGGTCGGTCACCGGCCGCTCGCAGGTGAGCATGATGTCCCCGGCACCGCCGAACTTGACCACGAGATCGCCCTGATCGCAGGCGCCGGCAACGAACGCCGAGGCGATGTGGTCGGCGCAGCCGGTCGCCACCGGCGTGCCGGCGACGAGTCCGGTCTCCTCCGCAGCCCGCTGCGTGACCGCGCCTGCGGGCTCGCCCGACGCCCGGAGCGGCGGCAGTTGCTCTGGCGAGATGCCGCCCAGACGAACCAGCTCCTCGTCGAGGCCGCCCTGCGCGAGGTTGCAAAAACCCGCCTCCAGCGCCCAGTTCCCCTCGATCGAGGCCTCTCCGGTCAGCCGGTACGTGATGTAGTCGTAGGACCCCATCACGGCCCTGGCTTGGCGGAAGCACGCGGGCTCGTGGCGCGCGAGCCAGAGCAGCTTGGGCGCCACCACCTGCTGGTTGATGCTGCCGCCGGTGCGCCGGAACCAGTCGTCGCCGTCGATGCGCCGCTTCAGCGCCTCGATCTCATCGACGGCGCGGGCATCGTTCTGCTGGATCGAGGGGCGGAGCGGCCTCCCCGACTCATCCAGCAAGATCACCGTGGGCACCATCCCGGTCACGCCCACCGCTGCGATCGCGCTTGCCTCCAGCCCGGTGATCCGCAGCAGCTCCGGCACGAGCGCGCAGACGTTGGACCACCAGAGCTCGGTATCCTCTTCCGCCCAGTTGGCGTGGCGCGAGACGAGCGCGCTGGGCCGCGACGCGGTGGCGAGGATGCCGCCCTCGGTGTCGATCAGAATGCCGATTGTGGACGTCGTCCCGATATCGAGACCGAGCAGAGTCATTACCCGCGAACCTTCGAGACGACCTCCATGAAGCGCGCGACGCGGTCGCGGTCGACGGCGTTCCAGGTGTCGCCGTCGACCTTGAAGTGGGTCCCGACGATGCAGCCATCGGCCACCGTCAGAATGTCGGCAATGTTGTCGACGGTGCAGCCGGTGTTGGCGAGGACCGGCGTGCCGGGAACGGCGCTGGCAACGCGCTCGAGGCTCGACTGGTCCACCGCCTGGCCGGTCATCGGACCCGAGACGAGAACGGCGTCGGCGAGCGACGAGAAGACGGCGCTGGCAGCGCGCGCCTCGACGGGGCGGTCCCCCAGCGGCGCAGCGAACTCGGCGTTGATGTTGAACATGAGCTTGAGGTCGTCGCGGCCGAGGTCGTGGCGCATGCGCAGCGCCTTGGCGGCCGAGGGTTGCCACAGGCCCATGTCGGAATCGTAGACCCCGGTGAAGATTTCGCGCGCGAAGACGGCATCGGTTGCGACAGCCAGCGCCACGGTCGCCACCGGGTCCCAGAGATAGTTGACGCCGTAGGGAACGCGCACGGCACCCTTCACCGCCGCGATCACGGCCGCCATGGCCGCAAGGCTTTCCGGCGAGGCTTCCAGCAGGTAGGGGCGGTCGCCTTCGTTGCCGAACATGACGGCGTCGACGCCGCCCTCCTGCAGAGCCTCCAGGTCCCGCGCGACATGGTCGACGATGGCCTGAATTCCGCCGTCCGAATCGTAGAGCGGCGCGCCGGGCAGCGGCAGCAGGTGGGCCATGGCGATGACCGGCTTGTCCGTGCCGGTGCAGTCCTTCAGCCAGGTCATGGTACCGCTGTCCCGGGCTAATCCATCAGCACGCCGCCGCTGGCGTTGATCGCCTCGCCGGTCAGAAAGCCGGACTGATCGCTCGCCAGGAAGACCACGATCGCGGCAACGTCTTCGGGCTCTTCGAGCCGGCCCAGAGGCGTCGCGGCCACGTACTCGTCGCGGACCGCCTCCGGGGTCATGTTGCGCAGCTTGCCCTCCCACACGACCTCGCGGTCCTGCATGGACGTGCGCACGAAGCCGGGGCAGACCGCATTGACCCGAATGCCGTGCTCGCCGACCTCCTTTGCCAGGGACTGCGTGAACCCGACCACGGCGAACTTGCTGGCCGCATAGTGCGCGAGCAGGGGCACGCCGATCTTGCCGGCGAGCGAGGCGGTGTTGACGATGACGCCCTTCTCGCCGGCGGCGAGGAAGTGGCGCACGGCCTCCCGGTTGGAGAGGAACACGCCCTTCGCGTTCACCGCCATGTTGGAGTCCCATTCCTCCTCGGTGAGGTCGACCACCGGGTTCATCGTCGAGATGCCCGCGTTGGCGGCGAGCAGATCGAAGCCGCCCATCCACGCGGCGGCGTCGCGGATGACGGCCGCGGTCTCCGTCGCGTCGGTGACGTCGAGCCTGTAGGCGCGCGCGCTGTTGCCGAGGCGCTCGGCGAGATCGCGAGCCCCGTCGAGGCTGATGTCGCTGACCGCGACCCGCGCGCCTTCGGCCGCGAAGGCCTCCGCGATGGCTTGGCCGATGCCGGTGGCCGCACCCGTGACAAGGGCCCGCCGCCCGGCGAGCAATCCGCTACGCTGATTCATGACGTATCCAAACCGGTTGCATGCCGCGCGGTCATGGTATCACGCGCCGCTTCGCCCGCCTTCCGGCAGCATGGTGAACGGGAGCACAACTCAGGCAAATTCGACGCAATTGCGTCGGAGCGCGGGCACGCGGGCCATGCCCGGCTGCGACAGATAACGAAGCAGACGAACCGCCAGGCGTCGCCGTCCGGCTACTCCACGCGCGTCCAGGTCTCGGTCTTGCAGACGAACCAGACGCAGCCGCTCACCTCGATCGTGTTCGCATCGATGACCTCGACTTTGCCGTCGTAGGTCTCACCGTCTCGGGCGTTGTAGATCTCGCCGTCTTCCCACTCGCCGTCGCCCTGGTCCTCCATGCCCCACAGCATCTGGATGCCCAGGAGCGGCCGCTTGCGAAGCGACTTGTCTTCGTTCTTCACGTCGCGCCTCGGCTTGCCGTCCTTGCCGTTGGGGCGCTTGAACCAAACGATCTCGCCGCACAGCTCGTCCTTGTTGCAGGAATAAAGTTTGACGTGCGCATCCTTCGGTTCGTTGAGCCAGATGCCATAGGGGTCTGCCGCGAGCGCACTGCCCGCGAGGCCGCCAACGATCAGCGCGGCGGCCAGTGCCCCGCAAATTCCGATACGCGTCATCATCTTCGCCAGCCTCCGTCCTCGCCCGTGCCGGCCGCTCACCGGCTATTCCCTGTCGACCGGCCGGCCAGCTGCGACGCTGGCACCTGCACGCCGGGACTGTCAAGCCGCCCCGAAGGGTTTCGTGGCAATCGCCGCAGGTGCGAGGCCTTCAGCAACGCCGATTGCATTGCGTTCGATCGGCTGCCAATGATATATCGGTTATGCTATATCTCATGAGGTGCCAGCAGAGATGCCTAGCGGCGATTCCAAGGACGACCCGCTGGCATCGATGGAGCAGCGTAATCGAGCAACCTGACGGAACTCCCACGGCGGCATTGAATCATAGAACAGTCGGATAATCCGGTCCGTCGTGCGCCAAGGAGGAATGAAATGTCCGGTCTGACGGTCGATCACGAGGGCCGTGTCTTCGCCATCAACAAGAAGGGAATGCCGAGAGCCCGCTCGGGGTTCTCCGTACCGCTACCCTCGACGTCAAAAATTCTCATTATGGTTAATGGATTTGATTATGACCCCACGGAGAGCGGTGACGACAATCCTCATAAGACTCTCTTCAAGGAATGGGAGTCCAAATTTCGAGAGCAGGTAAGCAACGAATGGGAGTGCTTCGGCTTCGGATGGTATTCGGCCGAATTGGAGCCAAGTAGCTGGCTCGGTGGGTTGATACGCACTCACTGGAACCCCTATCGCTGGGGTTGGGAGCTAGCCGGAAGGGCCGCGGGCATTCTGGCACAGACGATCCAGAGCCGACTGAATACTTCAAATGATGAAATATGCATCATTGCCCATTCACTGGGAGCGCGCGTAACGTTGTCGGCGCTCGCACAGCTGCCGCGTGATTCGGTCAGACGTGTTCTATTGCTGAATGGTTCCGAATACAGTCAATCCTCCAAAGTTGTCGCCACCTATACCGACTCTACAGTGTTGAACGTTATCGTCAAAGCCGATGACGTATTGAATGTCGGTAACACGGGATATGTCCGGTCCATGTACCAGATGATCTGTCCGGTT
>JAPPKP010000288.1:0-3186 GCA_028819955.1 Rhodospirillaceae bacterium
AAGTTCGTCACCGGCACCGAGCTGGTGATCGACGGCGGCTACACGGCGGAATAGGCGCGCCGCCCGCCGGGGAGATTGAATATGGCAGACGACTTCAAGGTGTACTGGCAGCCGGGGTGCTCCAGCTGCCTCCGGGCTAAGGAGTTCCTCGCGACCCGTGGGATCGCCTACGAATCGATCAACGTCCGGGCCAAGCCGGAGGCGATGGAGGAGCTAGCAAGCCTCGGCGCCCAGTCGGTGCCGGTGGTGGTCCAGGGGCGACGCTTCGTCTTCGCCCAGGACCTGGGCGATCTCGCGCGCTTCATCGGCGTCGAGTTCGACCGGCGCGCGTTGCCGCCAGCGGAGCTGGCGCAGAGGATCGACCTGATCCTCGCCGCGACCCAGCGCTATCTCGACCAGTTCCCGGCCGCCGACCTGGAAGAGGGGCTGCCGGGTCGCGAGCGCACCATCCTCGACCTCGGCTACCACATCTTCGTGATCCCGGCGGCCTTTCTCAATGCCGCCCACGGCGCGCGGCTCACCTTCGACTATTTCGAGCGCACGCCCGGCCCAGACATGCGGAGCGCGGCCCAGGTCTCGGCCTACGGCCAGACCGTGCGCGACGCGCTTCAAGCCTGGTGGCGGTCGGCGGACGCCGCACGACTCGGCACGCTCGACACCTACTACGGTATCCACCCGACGGAGCGCGTCCTGGAGCGGACGGCGTGGCACGCGGCCCAGCACGCCCGCCAGCTCATGGCGCTCTTGGAGCAGCGCGGCATCGCGCCGGACGGCCCCCTCGGCGAAGCCGAGCTCGACGGCCTGCCGCTGCCGGAAGAGGTCTACGACGACGAGGTGAAGCTCGGAGCCGGCGCGGGCGCCTGATCCTGGCGAAAGCGCTCTGCCCGCCCCCTACCAGCCGCCGGTCTCGAGCCAGCGGTCGATCATCTCCAGCCGGTCGTGGCCCCAGAACATCTCGTCGCCGACGAAGACCGTGGGCGAGCCGAAGACGCCGCGCTCGAGTGCCGCATCGTTCTCGGCACGCAAGCGGTCCTTGATCGCCTGATCCTGCACCGCCGCCACCAGCGCATTGCCGTCGACCCCGAGCGCCTGCGCCGCTTCGACCACCGTCTCCGGCTGGCTTAGGTCGCGATTCTCGACGAAGTAGCCGCGATAGAGCGCGAGGGCGAGATCGTGGGCCGTGGCGGGGTCGCTCTCCGCCAGCCAGTAGTAGGCGCGGCAGGCGGCGATGCTGTTGACCGGAAAATTGTCGGGGACGTTGAAGGCGATGCCGTGCAGCCGCGCCGAGCGCAGCATGTCGTGGCGCGAATAGGGCCCCTTCATCGGCTGATCGACCAGGGGGCTGCCACCGATCTTCTGGAACACGGCGCCGAGCAGCATTGGCCGCCACGTCACGGTGCGCCCGTGCTTCGCCGCAATCTCGTCGATGCGCTCGGCCGCGAGGTAGCCGTAAGGCGAGGAGAAGTCGAAGTAGAAGTCGAGGCTGCCGCTCATCGCCTCAGTCCCGCGCGAGCGCCCGGCTGATCACCAGCCGCTGCACGTCGCTCGTGCCCTCGTAGATGGTGCAGACGCGCTGGTCCCGATAGATACGCTCCACCGGGAAGTCGCTCAGGTAGCCGTAGCCGCCGAGGGTCTGGATCGCCTTGGAGCAGACCCGCTCGGCGGTCTCCGAGGCAAAGAGCTTGGCCATCGAGGCTTCCTTCAGGCAGGGCTCGCCGGCATCGCGCAGCCGCGCGGCCTGCAGCGTGAGCAGCCGCGACGCCTCGATCTCCGTCGCCATGTCGGCGAGGCGGAAGCCCACCGCCTGATGCTCGATCAGCGGCTTGCCGAAGCTGGTGCGCTCCTTGGCGTAGTCGAGCGCAGCCTCGTAGGACGCGCGCATGGCGCCGGTCGCCTGGGCTGCGACGCCGATGCGGCCGCCTTCGAGATTGCCGAGCGCGATGGCATAGCCCTGCCCCGGCTCGCCCAGCATGAGATCGGGCGTGAGGCGCACGTCATCGAAGACGATCTGGCAGGTATCGTGGGCACGCTGGCCCATCTTGGTCTCGTGGCTCGCGACCGTGTAACCCTCCGACTCGGTCGGCACGAGGAAGCAGCTGATGCCCTTCTTGCCGGCGTCGGGGTCGGTTACGGCGAAGACCATCGCGAGGTCCGCCCTGGAGCCGCTGGAGACGAACTGCTTCGTGCCGCTCAGCCGGTAGCCGTTGCCGTCCGCCACAGCGCGGGTGCGCAGGTTGGAGGCGTCCGAGCCCGCCTGCGGCTCGGTCAAGCAGAAGCAGCCCAGCATGTCGCCCCGCGCGAGCGGGCGCAGGAAGCGCTCCTTCTGCTCCTCGGAGCCGCCCCTGAGAATGCCGGCGCAGACCAGCGAGTTGTTGACGCTCATCGCCGTCGACGTGCCGACATCGCCGGCCGCGATCTCCTCCATGGCGAGCGCGTAGGCCACGTGATCGGCACCGGCGCCGTCCCATTCCGGCGGCACCAGCATGCCCATCAGCCCGAGCCGGCCCATCCTGGGGAGGATGTCGTCCGGGTAGCCGCCGTTCAGGTCCCACCGGCCCGCATGGGGAGCGAGCTCGCCCTCGGCAAAGTCGCGCGCCATGTCGCGGATCATCCGCTGCTCGTCGGTGAGGAAGATGCCGTTCGCTGCCATGGCCTTGGCCCTCAGAGCCGCTCGAAGGCGGCGTCCACCGGTGTGCACGCGACGCCGTTGATCGGGAGGATGTCCTGCGGGCAGCAGGAGAACGCGAGCACGAGGTCCATCTCCGCCCGCAGCACCACATAGTCGCCGGGGCTCGCGACGCCGGGTTCGAAGGAGACCGAGCCGCCTTCGCCCACCGGGATGTTCATCCACATGTTCCAGGGCGACGGCGTCTTCGGCGCCTCTAGGCCCAAGGCCGCGAGGCCGTCGTGGAGGTTGTCCTCGCAGTTGTCGTGGTCGTCGCCCGCGCCCAGCAGCATGTAGCGCCAGCGGTCGCAGGCGGCGATCAGTGTGTCGTGGATGCCGGGCGAGGTGTCCTCCACCAGGGTGAGGATGGGCCGGCGCTTGTTGGTGACCATGGTATCGCCGGGCCGGGGGAAGACTCCGCCGATGGCAACGCGGGAGTGCTCCATCGACATGCACTCGGCCATGTCGTCCGCGTTGAAGGCCCAGGTATCCACCACCTGGGTGCCGTGGGTGTTGATGAG
>JAPPKP010000288.1:3286-5253 GCA_028819955.1 Rhodospirillaceae bacterium
GTCTCGCCCTTGCGGTGCTTGACCGTGACCGGCGTCACCTCGCCGTCGAAGGAGCCGTCCTCGATCGCCGTCTTCGCGCGGGTAAGCGAAGTAATGGCGAACTCGTCCTGCTGCTCGCGGGTGAGTTGATAGGTGCGCGCCGTCTCCTCGGCGAAGTGGCCCATCAGCTTGCCCTTGTCGTAGGCGTCCTCCAGCCCGTCGAGAAACATGTGGTCCTGCACTTTGCCGTGGCCCATGCGATAGCCGCCCCGCGCACGGTCCAGCAGGTAGGGGGCGTTGGTCATGCTCTCCATGCCGCCGGCGACGACGATATCGCCGGAGCCCGCCGCGATCAGGTCGTGGGCGAACATGGTCGCCTTCATGCCCGAGCCGCACATCTTGTTGATCGTGGTGCAGCCGACGGTCTCTGGGATTCCGGCGCCGATGGAAGCCTGGCGCGCCGGCGCCTGCCCCTGGCCGGCCGAGAGGATGTTGCCCATGATGACCTCGTCGACCTCGTCGGCGGCGACGCCGGCGCGGGTCAGCGCCGCTTCAATCGCGGCGGAGCCCAATTCCGGCGCCCGCGCGTCCTTCAACGCGCCCTGAAAGCCGCCCATGGGGGTGCGCGCCATGCCAACGATTACGATCGGATCATCCATCATGCTCTGTGTTCTCCCGCGTCCGGTAAGCGAATGCTGCACTGCAGCACACTACATAGTCGCTGCCCCGGCGAATATCCACCCTGGGCGGCATCAGCGCCGGTACGCGCCTGAGGTCGAGGTCAGCGGCCGACCTCGACGCGGATGTCGGTGGGCTGGCCGCCGCAGGTCGGGTTCTGATCCTGGGGGCAGGCGGAGACGACGATGGTGGCGTTCATCTCGGCCCGCAGCACGATGCAGTCGCCCGGTTTGGACTCAGGCGCCTTGATGGTGATGGTGCCGTCCGGGTTGATGAAGAAGTTGGTGAACAGGTTCCAGGGCTGCGGCGTGAAGTCGAGCACGATGCCGAAGTCGTCGAGCGCCAGGTGAAGGTTCTCCTGGCAGCTCTCGTGATAGCCCTCGACGCCAAGCTCGGCGTAGCGCGTGGGATCGCACGCGGCGTACTGCATGTCGTGCTGGCCGGGAGAGGTGTCGTCCACCACCGTGACGATCTTCTGCCGCCGATTCGTGTAGGCCGAGTCCCCGACGTGGGGAAACAGCTTCTCGATCGAGGGCTTGGTGTGCTCGCAGGAGAGAAACTCCAGGTGGTCTTCCTTGCTGAAGGCCCAGAAGTCCACGGGTTGCGACCCTTCCAGATCCGTGATCCGGATCAGGTCTCCGGTTGCCACCTCGAACGCCTTGCCGGTGCGCGCCGCCACGTCGTGGGTCTCGCGCACCGTTGCCAAGCCTGACATGTCCAGCCTCCCATTCGATGTCGATGACGATGATCGCCGTTGCATACCGACGACAGCCTAGCGCCGATCCTGGCGCAGATAGTTGAGCAATAGCCCGCCCGGCGCGGGCGAGCGCTCGCCGCGCAGGATCGTGGGCACGATCAGCACCGCAAGCGTCAGCACATAGGGGAGCATGCCGACGATGTAGATGGGGACGTCGAGGCCGATCGCCTGGATGCGGGGGATCAGCGCCTCGGCGCCGCCGAAAATAAGCGCACCGATGACCGCCCTCCCCGGCCGCCAGCCGGAGAAAATTACCAGCGCGATGACGATCCAGCCGCGGCCTGCAACCATATGCTCGGTCCAGACAAAGCTTGAGGCGAGCGACAGGTAGGCCCCGGCGATTCCGCATAGCGCGCCCCCCAGCATCACGGCGGTGAGGCGAAAGAGCTGGACGTTGACGCCGGCGATGTCGGCGGTCGCCGGGTCCTCGCCGACGGCGCGGAGCCTGAGCCCCGCGTTCGAGCGGTCGAGGCCCCACCACACCGCGATGGCAAGCGCCGCAGCGGCATAGACCAGGATGTCCTGCTGGAAGACGATCGGGCCGATCCACGGG
>JAPPKP010000218.1 GCA_028819955.1 Rhodospirillaceae bacterium
ACGCCGGAGCAGCGCTCGGACGCCTCGGGCTATCCGGCGCCGGGCTTCGAGATCAAGGTCGTGGACCAGGAGTCCGGCCAGGAGGTGGCGGTCGGCGAGGAGGGCGAGCTTCTGATTCGCGGGTACATGATCACCCAGGGCTACTACAGGAAGCCCGAGGAGACCGCCGAAGCCATCGACCGCGAAGGCTGGCTGCACACCGGCGACACCGTGGTGCTCCGCGCCGACGGGCACATCCGCTTCGTCGGCCGCTACAAGGACCAGCTCCGGGTCGGCGGCGAGAACGTGTCACCGGCGGAGGTCGAGGCCTTCCTGATGGCCCACGAGGCGATCGACCAGGTGGCGGTGGTGGGCTATCCCGACGCGCGGTTGAACGAGGTCGCCGTGGCCTTCGTTGTCCCGGCGCCCGCCAAGCGCGTCACCAGCGAGGAGATCGCCGCCTACTGCAAGGGCCGGATCGCGAGCTTCAAGAGCCCGCGCCACGTGCTCCCGGTGGACGCCTTCCCCATGACCGCGAGCGGCAAGGTGCGGAAGCACAGGCTCCGCAAGCTCGCCCTCGATAGGCTGGGCGACCCGACCGCCGATCGAGCCGCCGAGTAGACGCCGGCAGCCGGGCGCTCAAGCCGCTTTGGCGAGGCCCCGCAGCACGTAGTGCAGGATGCCGCCGTGCCGGTAGTAGTCGGCTTCGTCGGCGGTATCGATCCGGCAGCGGAGAGGGACTTCCAGGGTCGAGCCGTCGGCGCGGTGGATGCGGCAGGTCACGGTCATACGGGGCGTGATCCCGCCGGCGATGCCTTCGAGGTCGATCCGCTCACTTCCGTCGACTTCCAGGCTCTTCCGTGTTGCCCCATCGGTGAATTCAAGCGGCAGCACGCCCATGCCCACCAGATTCGAGCGGTGAATGCGCTCGAAGCTCTCGGCGATGACCGCACGCACGCCCAAGAGCCGCGTGCCCTTGGCCGCCCAGTCGCGCGAGGAGCCGGTGCCGTATTCCTTGCCTGCGAACACGACGAGCGGCACGCCCTCGGCCTGGTACTTCATGGCCGCGTCGTACACCGGCATCTCGGTGCCGTCCGGCATGTGACGGGTGATGCCACCCTCGGTGCCGGGCGCGAGCTCGTTGCGGATGCGGATGTTGGCGAAGGTGCCCCGCATCATCACGTCGTGGTTGCCGCGCCGCGCGCCGTAGGAGTTGAAGTCCCGACGGGAAATCTGGCGTTCCAGAAGGTACGCCCCGCCTGGCGTCTCAGCGCCGATGGCGCCGGCCGGCGAGATGTGATCGGTGGTGATAGTATCGCCCAGGAGGCAAAGAACACGCGCGCCCGTGATGTCCTCCGGCGGCTGTGGCTCTGCCGCCATGCCCTGAAAGTAAGGCGGATGCTGCACGTACGTGCTGCCTGCGTCCCAGGCATAGGTTTGGCCCGCGGGCGCCTCGATCGACCGCCAGTCCTCGTCGCCGGTGAAGACATCGCCGTATCGGACCTGGAACATATCGGGCGTGACGGCGCGCGCGATGGTGTCGCGCACCTCGGCCGCTGTCGGCCAGATGTCCCGCAGGTAGACGAGCTCGCCGTCGCGGCCGGTGCCGAGCGGGTCCGTGCCGAGGTCGCGCGTCATGGAGCCCGCGATCGCGTAGGCCACCACCAATGGCGGCGACGCTAGATAGTTGGCCTTCACATGAGGGCTGATCCGCCCCTCGAAATTGCGGTTGCCGGAAAGCACCGAGCATACCACCAGATCGCCGCTCTCCACGGCCTCGGCGATCGGTGGCGTCAACGGCCCCGAATTGCCGATGCAGGTGGTACATCCGTAGCCCACGAGGTTGAACCCGAGGGCATCGAGATCGTCCTGCAAGTCGGCGCTGGCGAGGTAATCGGAGACCACCTTGGAGCCCGGCGCGAGCGAGGTCTTGACCCAGGGCTTGACCCGCAGGCCGCGCGCAACCGCGTTGCGGGCCAGCAGCCCGGCGCCCACCATCACGCTCGGGTTGGACGTGTTGGTGCAGCTCGTGATGGCGGCGATCACGACGTCGCCGTGCCTGAGCTCGTAGTCGGTGCCGGCGACCGGTATGCGCCGAGTCGCCGCATCGCCCGCGACGCCGAAGGTCGAGGCCAGCGTACTGGCGAAGGCGGGCTTGGCGTCGGAAAGCCGGATCTTGTCTTGCGGGCGCTTGGGACCGGCGATGCTGGGCTCCACCTGATCCAGGTCGAGCTCCAGCGTGTCGGTGAAGACGGGATCGGGCGTGCCGGCCTCGCGCCACATGCCCTGCGCCTTGGCATAGGCCTCGACCAGCGCGATGCGCTCGGGCTCCCGGGCGCTACCGGTGAGGTAGTTGATCGTCTCGCGGTCGATGGGGAAGAAACCGCAGGTGGCGCCGTATTCCGGCGCCATGTTGGCGATGGTGGCGCGGTCGGCGAGTCCGAGATCGTCGAGGCCGGGCCCGAAGAACTCCACGAACTTCCCAACCACGCCGCGCTCGCGCAGCATCTGGGTCACGGTCAACACGAGGTCGGTTGCGGTGGCGCCTTCGCGCAGCCGACCGGAGAGCTTGAAGCCCACAACATCCGGCACCAGCATCGAGATCGGCTGGCCCAACATCGCCGCTTCGGCCTCGATGCCGCCGACGCCCCAGCCGAGCACGGCGAGGCCGTTGACCATCGTCGTGTGGCTGTCGGTGCCCACCAGTGTGTCGGGATAGGCGATGGTGGCGCCGTCTACCGTGTCGGTCCACACCACCTGGGCGAGGTATTCCAGATTGACCTGATGGCAGATGCCGGTGCCCGGCGGCACGACTCGGAAGTTCTCGAATGCCTGCTGACCCCAGCGGAGGAAGGCGTAGCGCTCACCGTTGCGCGCCATCTCCAGTGCGACGTTCTGCCCGAAGGCCTGGGTCGTGCCGAAATGGTCGACCATCACCGAGTGGTCGATGACGAGATCGACCGGCGTGAGCGGATTGATGCGGCCGGCGTCGCCGCCGAGGGCAGTCATGGCGGCGCGCATCGCGGCGAGATCGACCACTGCCGGCACCCCGGTGAAGTCCTGCATCAAGACACGCGCCGGGCGGTAAGCGATCTCCCCACCGCCGCGCCCTTCGTCCAGCCAGCCCGCGACTGCGCGGACATCATCGACGCTGACGCTGCGGCCGTCCTCGAAGCGGAGCAGGTTCTCAAGCAGCACCTTGAGGGAGAACGGCAGGCGGGCGATGTCGCCAAGGCCCGCCTCGGCTGCAGCCGGCAGGCTGAAATAGTCGTACGAGCGCCCGCCGACGCTCAGCGTACGGCGGGTTCGCAGGGTGTCCTGTCCCAAGGCGATCAACGTGCTACCCCCTCTAGCAGTCCGGCACTCGGCATTGCCGCGCGGCCATGTGCGCGGCTTCTTGCCGCGTGCACGCGCCGCCGATAGGCTGGGTCGTCCCTTCTAGGCTCGACCGGAGAGGGGTGCAAGATTCCCGGCCCGGCTAGCCCGCATATTTCCCCAGGGTCACCCACTGCGGCGCGCGCCGCCTGCTTCGAGGCGCACGACGTGTCCTGCATCCGTGGGGAGCGCCCCGTATTCTCTGGGGTCTCGTTCAGCCTCGAGCCCGGCGGCGCGCTGACGCTTGTCGGGCCCAACGGTGCAGGCAAGTCGAGCCTGCTCCGAATTCTTTGTGGTTTGCTGCGACCGGCTGGCGGAACTCTCACCTGGGAGGGCGAGCCGGTCGATGACGACTGGGCCGCGCATCGCAGCCGACTCCACTATGTGGGCCACCTCGATGCGGTAAAGCCGACGCTCACGGTAGCGGAGAATCTGGAAGACTGGGCGCACTTCAAAGGCGCTGCGCGGGCCGCTCCCCACGCGCTTCAGATCCTCGGCATCGAAGACCTCGCCGACGTATCGGGGCGCTATCTCTCGGCGGGGCAGCGACGGCGACTTGCGCTCGCTCGTGCTCTGGCGACCCCCGCGCCGCTCTGGCTTCTCGACGAGCCCACCGTCACGCTCGACGCAGACTCCGCAGGCCGCGTCGTCTCCATGATCGCTGCACACCGCTCCGATGGCGGCATGGTGGTCGCGGCCACGCATGGTGAGATCGCTCTCGAAGGCGCCCAACGCCTCGACCTCGGCGAGCACGCAATTGCGGCGAATACGTTGCTGGCTAAAGGCGAAGGAGACCTGGAGGGGGAGGAGTGGTAGGCGTCTTCCTCCGGCTCATCAGGCGCGAGCTGACGCTCGCGGTGCGGGGCGGCATCAGTTCGCTGATGGCGGTGGTCTTCTTCGTCCTCGCGGTGACGCTCTTTCCACTCGGCATCGGCCCGGAGCTCGGGCTGCTCAGCCGAATCGCACCCGGCGCTGTCTGGGTCGCGGCGCTTCTCGCGGCGCTGCTGTCGCTGGAGCGGCTCTTCGTCGCCGACCACGAGGACGGCAGTCTCGAACAGTTGATGATCGGCACGCTTCCGCTGGAGTTGGTCGTGCTGGCCAAGACCGTTGCGCATTGGCTCACGACCGGGCTCCCACTCGCCATTGCCGCGCCGGTGCTCGCGCTGCTTTTGAACATGAGCACGGACGGCCTCGTTATCCTGATCGTCTCACTTCTGCTGGGCACGCCAATCCTCAGTCTGATCGGGTCGGTGGGGGCCGCGCTCACCGTTGGCCTGCGCCGCGGCGGCGCGCTTGTCGCGCTTCTGGTCTTGCCGCTCTATGTTCCCGTTCTCATATTCGGCGTGGGCGCGGTGGAGGGCGCGGTGTTCGACGTCGGCGTACATGCGAATTTGTCGATTCTGGCGGGCGGTCTCGTAGGCGCGCTGTTCCTGGGACCGCTGGCGGCGGCGGCGGCGCTCCGCATGACGGTGGAATAGGTCGGGGAAGGTCGAGGCCAAGCATGGCGACACGGGCAACAGGGGCGACGAGGCGGGGGAGGGTCGGATGGGCCAGCATCCACTTCTTCGCCAACCCGGCGCGCTTCCTCCGCGTCGCCCGTACTGTCTATCCCTGGGCCGCAGGTGCGACTGCGGCGCTGATCGTCGCCGGCCTGGTGCTAGGCTTGTACGTGGTGCCGCCCGACTACCAACAGGGGGACGCCTACCGCATCATCTTCGTTCACGTGCCGGCGGCGTGGATGTCGCTATTCGTCTACGTGGTGATCGCGTTGTGCAGCGCGGCCAGCCTTATCTGGAGGCATCCGCTCGCAGACCTAGTGGCGAAGTCGAGCGCCCCGGTGGGCGCCGCCTTCACCTTCATCACGCTCCTGAGCGGGTCGCTCTGGGG
>JAPPKP010000259.1 GCA_028819955.1 Rhodospirillaceae bacterium
CTCTGGCTCTCGCCCACGCATGCCGTGGTGGCGAGCATCACCGATCAGCACGCCGACTACGCGAAGAGGGTGGCGGCGCGTCTGCACGGTGTCGGGCTGCGCGTCGACGCCGATCTGCGCAACGAGAAGATCGGCTACAAGGTGCGCGAGCACAGCGCGGCCAAGATCCCGCTCATCCTCGCGGTCGGCGCGCGGGAGGCCGAGCAGGGCACTGTCTCGCTCCGCCGCCTGGGCTCCAGGGATCAAGAAATTCTTGCGCTGGACGAGGCCGTCACTACACTTTGCCACCAAGCGGCCAGTCCGCTCAGCCGGCTGGCCGTAGGGGAGGGATCGGGTTGACGAGGCGCTGGACCAGACATGACGGTGCCGCCGCCGGCCCGAGAAGCGCCACGAGGAAGGGAGGCGGAGGATAGCGAGACATCCGGTCGCAGCACCACCGACGCGTGAAGGACCGCGCGTCAATGATGACATTCAGGCGGTTAGTGTCCGCCTCATCGATCAAAACGGAGGGCAGGTCGGCGTCGTCGCCGTGGAGCGCGCTCTTGAGCTCGCGGACGAGACGGGGCTCGACCTGGTCGAGGTTGCACCGGACGCGGAGCCGCCGGTGTGCAAGCTGCTCGACTTCGGCAAGTTCAAGTACGAGGCCCAGAAGAAGGCCAGCGAAGCCCGCAAGAAGCAAAAAACGATCGATATCAAGGAGGTCAAATTCCGGCCCGGCATCGATGCGGCTGACTACGACGTGAAGCTGCGCAACATCCGCCGCTTCCTCGACGAGGGCGACAAGGTCAAGGTGACCATGCGTTTTCGGGGCCGGGAGATGGTCCACCAGAATATCGGAATGAACGTGCTGATGCGCGTGCGCGACGATCTCGAGGATCTGGCGAAGGTGGAGCAGATGCCGAAGATGGAGGGCCGCCAAATGACCATGGTGATGACCTGCAGGTAGCCGTCGGGCGCCGCACTGGTGCCCGAGCCCCTGAGTGGCAAGACAAGAGCGAGACCGGCGGCCCGTAATTCGCGGGTGGGCCAGCTCTGGTCGCGGCTTCTTCCCTTGAATCCGGCCGATACTGCGAGTACAAGAGCGCGCGCCCGGCGCGCCCCACCCTTTCGAGTAACGACGAAGATCGCGATACGCTTATGTCCAAGCTCAAGACCAAGAGCAGCGCGAAGAAGCGGTTCTCCGCCACGGGCCGCGGCAAGCTGCGCAGGCGCGCCGCCTACCATCGCCACAACCTGACCAAGCGCGAGAAGAAGGTTAAGCGCAACCAGCGTGGCGCCCAGGTGCTCTCTGCGCCGGATGCGGCGATCGTGCGGCAGTTCCTGCCCTATCTCTGAGCGCGTCGGAGGAACATCCCCATGGCACGGGTAAAGCGGGGCGTGACCACCCACGCCCGGCACAAGAAGGTGCTGAAATTGGCCCGCGGCTATCGCGGGCGCGGCCACTCCAGCTACCGGGTGGCCCTCGGGCGCGTCGAGAAGGCGCTGCAGTACGCTTATCGCGACCGCCGCACCCGAAAGCGTCGATTCCGCGCGCTCTGGATCCAGCGGATCAACGCTGCCGCCCGCGAGCATGGGCTCACCTATTCGCAGCTCATGCACGGCCTTGCGCTGGCCAAGGTGGATATCGACCGCAAGGTGCTTGCCGACCTCGCCGTCCGTGAGCCGGCGGCGTTCGCGGCCGTCGTGGAACAGGCGCGGAGCGCGCACGGCGCGACCGGCTGATCGGCCGCCGTTCGCTCACCGGACGGCCGTCGGAGTAGGGTCCTTGGAAGACCTTCACGCCCTGGAAGAGCAAATGCTGGCCGGGATCGAGGCGGCCGGCGACCTGCCCGCACTGGAGCAGGCGCGCGTCGCCGCGCTCGGCAAGAAATCGCCGCTCAGCCAGGCGATGAAGGGCCTGGGCGGGCTCGATATCGAGGCCCGCAAGGAGGCCGGCGTCCGGCTCAACCAGATCAAGCGCAAGCTCGCCGACGCGGTCGACGAGAGGCGTGCCGCGCTTGAACGCGCCGCCCTGGACCGGCGCCTCGCGACGGAGCGCGTGGACGTCACCCTGCCGACCCGCCCCGAGGCGGAGGGCGCCGTCCACCCCATCAGCCAGGTGCTGGACGAGCTGATCGCGATCCTCGCCGACATGGGCTTCCGCGTCGTCGAAGGGCCCGACATCGAGGACGACTTCCACAACTTCACGGCGCTCAACATCCCGCCCGAGCACCCGGCGCGGCAGATGCACGACACCTTCTATTTCGGCGCCGACGAGGCGGGCGAGCGCATGCTGCTCAGGACCCACACCTCGCCGGTGCAGATCCGCCACATGGAGGCCGAGCCGCCGCCGCACCGCATCATCGCGCCGGGCCGCACCTACCGCTGCGACTACGACATGACCCACACGCCCATGTTCCATCAGATCGAGGGGCTGGTGATCGACGAGAGCACCCACATGGGCCATCTCAAGGGCTGCCTGATCGATCTGGCGCGGGCGTTCTTCGAGGTCGAAGACCTGCCGGTGCGCTTCCGCCCGAGCTACTTCCCCTTCACCGAGCCGTCCGCCGAGATGGATATCGGCTGCTCGCGCGAAGGCGGCGGCCTGCGCATCGGCCACGGCGCCGACTGGATGGAGATTCTGGGCTGCGGCATGGTGCACCCGAAGGTGCTGGAGATCGTGGGGCTCGACCCCGCGCGTTACCAGGGCTTCGCCTTCGGTCTCGGGGTCGAGCGCCCGGCCATGCTGAAGTACGGCATCCCCGACCTGCGCAGCTTCTTCGACGCGGACCTGCGCTGGCTGCGCCACTACGGCTTCGCACCCTTCGACGTGCCGAGCCTGGCAGCGGGGCTCAGCGCGTGAAGTTCACCCTCTCCTGGCTGAAGACGCATCTGGAGACGGACGCGACGCCCGACGACATCGCAGCCAAGCTCACCGCCATCGGGCTCGAAGTGGAGGAGGTCCGCCGGCCCGGCGACGAACTCGCGCCCTTTACCGTGGCGCATGTGGTCGAGGCCCGGCAGCATCCGAACGCCGACAAGCTCAGTCTCTGCACGGTCGATACCGGCACGGAACAGGTCGAGGTGGTCTGCGGCGCGCCCAATGCGCGGACCGGCATGAAAGGCGTTTTCGCCCCGCCCGGCACCACCATCCCCGGCACCGGCGTCGTGCTCAAGAAGGCGAAGATCAGGGGCGTCGAGAGCTGCGGCATGCTCTGCTCCGAGCGCGAGATGGGCCTGAGCGACGAGCACGAGGGGATCATCGAGCTCGAACCGGACGCCCCGGTGGGCGCGCCCTTCGCCCAATTCATGGGCCTGGACGATCCGCTATTCGACATCGCGATCACGCCCAACCGCGCCGATTGCCTCGGCGTCTACGGCATCGCCCGCGACCTCGCAGCCGCCGGCCTCGGCCGCCTCAAGACCGCCGAGATCGAGCCCGTCGCGGGCACGTTCACGAGCCCCATCGACGTGGTCCTGGACTTCCCGGGAGAGGGGCCGAGGCCGTGCCCGCTCTTTCTCGGCCGCTACATTCGGGGCGTGCGCAACTGCGAGAGCCCGCGCTGGCTCAAGGAGAGGCTCACCTCGGTCGGGTTGCGCCCGATCTCCGCGCTGGTCGACCTCACCAACTTCCTGACCATCGACCGCAACCGCCCGGTGCACGTCTTCGACGCCGGCAAGGTGAAGGGCGACATCTGGCTCCGGCTCGGCCAGGGCGGCGCGACGTTCGATGCGCTCAACGGCAAGGAGTTCGTGCTCGACGACACCATGACCGGGATCGGCGACGAGAGCGGCGTGATCAGCCTCGCCGGCGTGATGGGCGGCGAGCCCACCGGCTGCACGATGGAGACCACGGATGTCTTCATCGAGATTGCGCTCTTCGATCCCGTCCGCACCGCCGCGACCGGGCGCACGTTCAACCTGGAGAGCGACGCCCGCTACCGCTTCGAGCGTGGCGTCGATCCGGCCTTCGCAGGGCCCGGCATGGAGCTGATGACCCGGCTCGTGATCGAGCTTTGCGGCGGCGAGGCGAGCGAAGTCGTGGTTGCCGGCGCAGAGCCCGCGTGGCGGCGCGAGATCGCCTTCCGTCCCTCCAGGGTCAAGGCGCTCGGCGGCGTCGACTGCGAGCGGGAGAAGTCTCTCGGCATCCTCACGGCCCTGGGCTTCGCGCGTGATGAGCGGGACGACGGCACGGTCTCGGTCGAGCCGCCGCCCTGGCGCGGCGACATCCTTGGCGAGGCGGACCTTGTCGAGGAAGTGCTGCGGATTGCGAGCTTCGACCAGATCCCCGCGGTCTCCCTCAGCCCGACGGCGAGCGAGCGGGCGCGGCCTGCGCTCTCGCCCTCGCGCCGCAAGCTGGGCGCGGTGCGCCGCTCGCTCACGGCGCGCGGCATGTTCGAAGCGGTCACTTGGTCGTTCATGCCGCGGCAGCACGCGGCGCTCTTCGGCGACGCGCCCGACGCGCTGGTGCTGGCCAACCCGATCAACGCCGAGCTTGACGCCATGCGCCCCTCGATCCTGCCCAATCTGATCGAGGCCTGCCGGCGCAACGCGGACCGCGGCTTCGCCGATGCGGCGCTGTTCGAGACCGGGCCTGTCTACACTGGTACGGCACCGGACGAGCAACGGACGGTGGTTGCGGGCGTGCGGGCCGCAGCGGCGGTGCCACGCAACTGGCACGGGCCGGAGCGGCCGGTGGACCCCTTCGATGCCAAGGCCGACGCGCTCGCCGTGCTCAACGCGGCCGGCGTCTCGCTCGGCAGCCTCCAGACCAGCGCGGAAGGCCCGGCGTGGTACCACCCCGGCCGGGTCGGCACGCTTGGACTTGGCCCGAACGCGCTCGCCACGTTCGGCGAGCTTCATCCGGGTGTCCTCGCGGAACTTGGCGCCGAGGGGCCGATGGTGGGCTTCGAGGCGATGACGGACGCGCTGCCCCGGCCCAAGGCAAAGGCGACGCGCGCCAAGCCCCCCCTCACTGCCTCGGATTATCCGGCGGCCGAGCGCGACTTTGCGTTCATCCTCGACAGCGCGGTCCCCGCTTCGGAGGTCGAGCGCGCGGCCCGCAATGCCGAAAAGGCGCTGATCAAGGCGGTCACGGTGTTCGACGTCTACGCCGGCCCCGGCATCGAGGCGGACAAGAAATCCCTCGCGATCACCGTTCGCCTGGAGGCCCAGGACCGCACGTTGACCGACCCGGAAATCGACGCGGCGGCCGCGAAGATCGTCGCCAACGTGGCGAAGATCACCG
>JAPPKP010000399.1 GCA_028819955.1 Rhodospirillaceae bacterium
CGCGCCGCCTGCCGCGTCGCCTGGATGATGCCGCGCGAGACGATGGTCTCGTAGGCACGGTATTCGATGTGGGTAAAGCTGCCGCCCGGATCCGCGAGGCACGTGATGTGCACCTCGGTGCCGGGCAGTTTGTAGGAGCGCGCCATGTCGGCGAAGACGGCATCGTAGGCATCGGTGCCGACCGGGTTCAGGTACATCAGCTTGAGGGGGGCGTTGGCTTTCATGCGTTCCTCCCGTTGCCCGAATCCACTCTCTCGACTTACTCGATCGTCACGCCGTAGACCTCCCGCGCCCTCTCGGCGCTGATGAGGCCGTTCCGTATATCGCGGCGCACCCGCGCGGGGTCGCGCTTCTTCGGATCGCCGAAGCCGCCGCCGTTGCCGGTGACCACGCGAATCACGTCGTCCCGTTGCGTCTTGAGACCCGAGACGAAGGCGAAGCGTTGCCGCTCGCCCTCGTTCGGGATGAACTCGACGTAGTTGGGCGAGCCTTCGTTGCCGCCGTCGAGCGCCCAGGCGGGGAACTTGGAGCGCGTGTAGCCGACCGTGAGAAAGCCATCGTTTGCGCGCACGCGGTAGTCCATGACGATGCCGCGTCCGCCGGTGAACTGGCCCTCGCCGCCGGGCGCCAGGTTGAGCGCCATCTGGTCGACGTAGAGCCCGTTGCGGGCCTCGTTGACCTCGGCCGGGCAATTGAAGGTCTCGCCGTGGAAGCCGCAGAACATCGCGTTGTTGCCATCTCGGCCCTCGCGGCCGCCCCAGCCGCCGAGCTGGGGCTCGATGATCGTGTACTGTCGGCCGGTGTCCGGGTGGATGCCGCCGATGAAGGTGCCGCACACCGAGGCGAAGTGCCCTGCCGCCAGGCGCTCCGGCATGTGCTGGGCGAGGCAGCGCCACATCAGGTCGTAGGCGCGCAGGTCGATCTCGTAATAGAAGCCGATGGGCGCGGGCTCCTCGGCGTGAAACACCGAGCCCGCGCGCGTCAGCAGGCGAATCGGGCGGAACGAGCCGGCGTTGCACGGCGAGTAGGGATCGGTCAGCGACTTGAAGATCATCTGCGCCGCTACCATCACGCCGTCCCGGCTGGTGTTGACGGGATTGGTCGCCTGGTCGGGGTTGTTCCGGAGATCGACGACGAACTCCTCGTCCCGGATGGCGATCTCGACGTTGTAGACCTGCCCGTCGTCCTGCTCTTCCGAGAGCGCGAAGGTGCCTTTGGGCAGCGTCACGAGCGCGGAACGCGAGACCCGCTCGCCATAGTCCATGAAGGCCGTCATCGCATGCTCGAACGTGGCGGCGCCGTACTTCTCCGCAATCTCCGCAAGCCGGGCGGTGCCGATGCGGACCGAGGCGATGGCCGCCCAAACGTCGCCTTCGAGCACGTCGGGCATGCGGGAGTTGACCTTGATGATCTCCAGCACCGGCCGGATCGGCTCGCCCCGGGAGATCATCTTGACCGCCGGCAGCCTGAGCCCCTCCTGGAAGATCTCCGTCGCCTCGCCGGTGAGCGAGCCCGGCGCCATGCCGCCCACATCCGAGTTGTGCGCGATGTTCGCGGTCCAGGCGATGATATGGCCGTCGGCGAAGACCGGCATCGCGACCACGATGTCGTTCAGGTGTGTCACCCCGCCGTAATAGGGATCGTTGGTGACGAAGACGTCGCCGGGCTCGATCGCGCCGGGCTCGTTGAACTTCTCGACGATCACCGTCACCGCCTTGTCGAGCACGCCGACGAAGGCCGGGATGCCGGCGCCGGAGCAGGCGATCTCGCCCTTGGCGTTGGTGATCCCGGTGCCCATGTCGAGCACCTCGTAGATGATCGAGCTCATCGCCGTCTTCTTCATGGCGGCGAACATCTCGTCGGCCGCGCTCTGCAGCGAGTTCTGGATGATCTCGAGGGTGATCGGGTCGTTGGTTATCGTCGTCATTGCCGTTCACCTCAGAGGCGGATGTGAATGTTGCCGAAGTCGTCGACCTCGGCGCGGTTGCCGGGGTGCACCACCACGGTCGTCCCCGGGTCTTCGACGATGGCGGGCCCCTCGAAGGCCATGCCGGGTTCCAGCCCCTCGCCGTCGTAGATGGCCGCCTCGCGCACGCCTTCCAGCGCGTAGTCCACAGGACGCGCGCCCTTCCGCGCCTCGTCGAGCGCCCGTCCCGTCACCTCGCGCCGGGTCATGGTGAGCTTGCCGATCTCGACCCTGGCGACGACGTGGAACCCCACCATCTCTACCGGCGCATCGAGCCGGTAAGTGTATTCGCGCTCGTAGGTCTCGTGGAAGGCGGCCTCGATGGCGGCGACACGCTCGGCCGTAACCGGGCCCGTTCCCAGGGGCACCTCGGTGGTGTGTTCCTGGTTCTGGTAGCGGAAGCGGCCGAAGCGCGAGAGCCGGACCGCGTCGGCATCGATGCCTTCGGTGGCGAAGCGGTTGCGCGCACGCTCCTCGGTCTCGGCGAACGCGGCCTCGATGGTGTCTGCGTGGTCGGCGTCCAGATCGACGAGCAGGGTGACGACATCGTCGCGCCGCAGGTCGGACATCATCATGCCCCAGGCGGAAAACACCGATGCGTCGGCCGGTACCACCACCTTGGCGACGCCGAGCTCCTGCGCGAGCGCGACCGCGTGCATCGCGCCGCCGCCGCCGAAGGCGATCAGGGTGAAGTCGCGCGGGTCGAAGCCCCGGTTGACCGAGACCAGCTTGAGCGCGTTCACCATGTTGTTGTTGGCGATGCGCACGATGCCGCGTGCTGCCTCGTCGGCATCGACGCCGAGCCGCGCGCCGACCGCTTCGATGGCTTTCTGCACCGCATCCATGTCGGCCTGCACCGTACCGCCACAGAAATAGTCGCGGTTGATGCGGCCGAGCCAGAGGTTGGCGTCGGTCGTGGTTGCTTCCGTCCCGCCCCGCCCGTAAGCCGCAGGGCCGGGCATGGCGCCGGCGGAGCGTGGCCCGACCCGCAGCTTGCCGAAGTCGTCGACCCAGGCGATGGAGCCGCCGCCGTTGCCGATCTCCACCAGGTCCACCACCGGCACCATGATGGGATAGCCGGCCGTGGCGCGGCTCCGGCCGATCCAGTAATCGGTCTTGATGCGCACGCGCGCGTCCTCGATCAGCGAGCACTTGGCTGTGGTGCCGCCGATATCCAGCGCCAGCACGTTGGGCTCGCCGATCAGGCGGCCCAGCTCGGCCGCGCCCCACACTCCTGAGGCCGGCCCCGATTCCACCATGGTGATCGGGATGCGCGAGACCGTGTCCACCGAATCGACGCCGCAGTTGGACTGCATGATGTAGAGCCCGCCGCCGAAGCTGCGCTCCGCGAGGCCGGCGTCGAGGCGCTGGAGGTAGCGCTCCGCCACCGGCTGGACGTAGGCCGAGAGCACGGCGGTGCTGGTGCGCTCGTATTCGCGCCACTCGCGCGTGATCTGGTGGGAGGAGATGGCGGAGACCTCCGGCCACAGCCGGGCGAGTTCGGCGAGCGCCGCCTGCTCGTGGGCTGGGTTGGCGTAGGCATGGATGAAGCAGATCGCGACCGCCTCCACGCCCTGCGCCTGGAAGTCTGCGACGATGTCCGGCAGGGGGCTGAGGTCGAGGGGCTGCATCTCGCGCCCGCGGTAGTCCATGCGGCCCGGCAGCTCGCGGCGCAGGCTGCGCGGCACGAAGGGCTCGGGCTTCTGGTAGTGCAGGTTGAAGAAGTCGGGCCGGTTGCCTCGCGCGATCTCCAGCGTGTCGCGAAAGCCCTGCGTCGCGATGAGCCCGACCCTGACGCCGGTGCGTTCGGTCAGCGCGTTGATGACCACCGTGGTGCCGTGGGCGAGGAAGTCGACCGCGTCCGCAGCGACGTCTCCCTTGGCCATCACGTCGAACACGCCCTCCTCGTAGCCGCCGGGGGTGGTGTCGGCCTTGGCGCTGCGGACGACCGATTCGCCCGTGGCCTCATTCGATTCGAGCACCAGAAGGTCGGTGAACGTGCCGCCGACATCGGTGGCGACGCGGATGGTCTTGGCGGCCATCAACGGACTCCCTTGCTGAATCGGATCGTAGAGGGCGGTCGGGAATCGGTTCGAACTACCGGACCACCTCCCCCTGTCCCCCTCCCCCGAAGGCGGAGGGGGGACGTAGACGGCGCCACCTGTTCTCCCTCTCCACCCCGACGGGGAGGAGAGGGCCGGGGTGAGGAGGGGGCGGCTGGCATCCGTGTGCTCATGTGTCGAAATCTCCCTCGGCGAGCCGGTCGCGGACCATCTCCTCCTCGCGGGAGACGACCGGCACGGCGCTGATGAGGCGCCGCGTGTAGGGATGCTCGGGCGCTGCGAACAGCGTCTCCGTAACGCCGATTTCCAGCAGGCGGCCCTTCTCGAACACCGCGACGCGATCGGCGAAGTTGCGCACCACCGAGAGGTCGTGGGTGATGAAGAGGTAGGTGAGCCCGCGCCGCGGCCTCAGCTCCTCCAGAAGCCGCAGCACCCGCGCCTGCACCAGAACGTCGAGCGAAGAGGTGGGCTCGTCGAGCACCACTAGCTCCGACCGGCAGGCCAGTGCGCGTGCGACCGCGACCCGCTGCCGCTGCCCGCCGGAGAGTGCCGCGGGATAGCGCCGCGCGAAGTCGGCGGGCAAACCCACCTCTTCCAACAGAGTCCCCACGATCTCCGGCCGCTCGCGCCGCTCGCCGATGCGATGCACGTCCAGCGCGAGGCGCAGCGAGGCGCCGACGGTGCGCTTCGGGTTGAGGGTGGAGAGCGGGTTCTGCTGAACCAGCTGGACCGCACGCCGGTGCTCGCGGCGGCGCCGGGCGGGCAAGGGCTCGCCGTGCATCAGGATAGTGCCGGCCGTGGGCGGATAGACGCCGAGGATGAGGTTCGCGACCGTGCTCTTGCCGGCGCCGGACTCGCCAACGATGGCGAGACACTCGCCCGCCTGCACGTCGAACGACACATCGAGCAGGGCAGGGACCTCGCGATCCTCCAGCCGGAAGAGCTTGCTCGCGCCCTGCACTTCGAGCAGCGGCGGACTCATGCGTGGCCTCCGGCGCTCTCGTGCACGACCAGGGGCTGCGAGAAGTCGCGGGGCTCGTCGCCGATGTCCGGCAGCCCGCCGCCGGTGATGCGCGGCACTGCCGCCATCAGCGCCCGCGTGTAGGCATGGCCGGGGCGCTCGAAGACCGCGGCGCACGGCCCCTGCTCGACGATCCGGCCCTTGTAGATCACGTAGACGCGGTCGG
>JAPPKP010000211.1 GCA_028819955.1 Rhodospirillaceae bacterium
CGGTTACGAAGGAGCGGGCGATGGGCGGCGGAACTGGCGAGTTGGTCATGGTCCACACGGTGGCGGGGCTGATCGACCTGTTCGACGAACTGAGCGCCGAGATCGATCCCGATGTTCCGGTGCGCCACGTGGTTGAGGCCGCGCTGCTGACGGACGCGATCGACGAGGGCGGGCTGACCGACGAAATCAGGGCACGCACCCGCGACGCGCTGCTGGAGGCAACCGATGGCGCCGCGCTGGTGCTCTGCACCTGTTCCACTGTCGGCCCCGGCGCCGACGACGCGGAGGCGCAGGCGGACGTGCCGATCCTTAGGGTCGACCGGCCCATGGCCGAGGCGGCGGTGGCGGCCGGCCGGCGCATCACCGTGGCGGCGACGCTCGCCACCACCGTCGGGCCCACCGCCGACCTGGTCGCCGACGCCGCGCGCCGCGCCGGCAAGGAGGTCGAGATCGACTCCGTCGTCTTCGCCGAGGCCCGCGCCCGGCTGGTGGCGGGCGATGCGGAAGGGCACGAGTGGATCATCGCCGATGGCCTGCACGAGGCCGCATCCTCGGCGGACGCCATCGTGCTCGCCCAGGCCTCCATGACGCCTGCGCTCGCCCGCTGCGCCGACATCCAGGTGCCGCTGCTGACCAGCCCGCGCTCAGGGCTCGAAGCCGCCATCGCGCGCTACCGCGCGGCGGCGTAGCGGCAGCGGGGCGCGCGAGAGGGGAGGGCGTGCCATGCCCGCGGCCAAGACGCTCTATCTGGCGAACCCCTACGGCTTCTCCGCCCAGCAGAAGGACGGGCCGCTCCAGGCGCTGGTCGCGGCGCTGGAGGCGCTCGGCGCCGAGGTGTGGGAGCCCTTCGCCCGCAACAACCAGATCGACAAGGCCGCCGCCGGTTGGGCCTACCGGATCGGCCAGGCGGACCTGCGCGACGTGCGCGATGCCGACGGCATCTTCGCCGTGGTCAACGGCTGCCCGCCGGACGAAGGCGTGATGGTGGAGCTCGGCATGGCCATCGCCTGGGAGAAGGCGGTGTTCCTGTTCCGCGACGATTTTCGGCGCTGCACCGACAGCGAGGCCTATCCGCTCAACCTGATGGTCTTCACCGGCCTGCCCGAGGCCGGCTGGGAGGACTACTGGTACGGCTCGGTGGACGAGATCGCCGAGCCCGACAAGGCGCTCGCCCGCTGGCTCGGAAGCGCCGCACCGGGCTGAATGGACGCTCGCCGATTGCCCCTGGATTCAGCATGGCGATGCCGGTTAACTGCCGGGACTGACGTGCGGTTGCCCGGCCGGCGACAGGTCGGGCCGCGGCCGGAGCGATGGTCGTAAGGGAGGATGAGGGGAGCGCAGGACAGCGCGCGCGAACAGGCCGCGAAGGGGCGGGGCCGTTGACGCCTCGCCGGCGCGGGCGGTCGCGGCGCATCAGGCGAGTCATCGCCCGGCTCCTGCCGCACGCCGTTCTCATCGCGTTCAGCCTCGCGATTCTCCTGCCGCTGCTCTGGCTGCTGCGCGTGGCGCTCACCGACAAGACGACGGCCTACAAGATCCCGCCCGAATGGGGTCAGGCGAGCATCGGCAACTTCGTCGAGATCTTCACCGGTTATCCCTTCTTCAACTACTTCATCAACAGCGTGACCGTGGCCATCGGAGCGACCGTCGTCGCGCTCCCGCTCGCCGCCGCCATCGCCTACGCCTTCGCCCGCTACAACACCGGCGGCATGACGCTCCGTCTGGTCGTGCTGTCGAGCCAGATGCTGCCGCCGGTCATTCTGGTGCTGCCACTGTTCACGCTGTTCCTCAAGGCCTCGCTGCTCAACAGCCTGGTCGGCCTGATCATCGCTCACCTGACCATCAGCCTGCCGTTCCTGGCCTGGTTGCTGGTGGCGTTCTTCGACCGCAACATCGCCCTGCTGGAGCAGGCCGCACGGGTCGATGGCGCCACGCGCCTGCAGACCTTTCTGCGCATCACGCTGCCCGTGGCGGCCCCAGGGATTCTGGCCGCCGGCCTGCTCTCCTTCATCCTGAGCTGGAACGAGTTCCTGTTCGCGCTGATCCTCAGCGGTTCGCAGACCAACACGCTTCCCGTCGGGCTGTCGTCCTTCCAGACTCACCGCGGGGTCGACATCTCCCTGCTGTCGGCGGCGACGATCTGCGCGATTTTGCCGGTCTTCGTTCTGCTGCCCTTCATGAGGCGCTATCTGATCAAGGGACTTTCACTGGGTGCGCTGAAGTGATGCCGCACCCCGCGCTCCGGCGCCGCCGGCCCGGAGCAACAACCGGAGGAGCACGGCTCCACATCAAGGGAGGACTGACATGAGACTGTTCATCGCCGTTGCCGCCGCAACCATGCTCTTTGCGAGCGTGGCCAAGGCGGAGACCATCCGCATCCTCATGGAGACGGTACCGGATACCCGCTACATCCAGGAGCTGCTGCCGGAATTCGAGGAAGCAACGGGCATCGACGTCGAGATCGAGGCCATCAGCTACATCGACATGCACTCGAAGCTGGTGCCGCAGCTCATCTCGCCCCAGGGGAGCTACGACCTCATCGTGGTCGACTTCTACTGGGTCGGCGAGTTCACCAAGGCGGGCTGGCTGATGCCGCTCGACGATCTCGCCGCCCGCGACGGGGTCAATGTCGACGTGTACGTGCCCAAGCTCATGGATCTGGTCGGGCGCGTCGACGGCGTGCTCTACATGCTGCCGTTCTACAACTATTCGATGGCCCTCATCTATCGCCAGGACCTGATCGACGATCCTGCGGAGCAGGCGGCCTTCAAGGAGCAATACGGCATCGATCTCAGGGTGCCCGAGACCTGGGACGAGTACTGGAAGCAGGTGGAGTTCTTCACCCGCGACAACGACGGCGACGGCCAGCGGGACTTCTACGGGACCGTCATCCAGGGCCAGCGCGGCGACTGCATCTCCATGCAATGGGCGAACTATCTCTACGCCCAGGGCGGCCGCTATCACGACGAGAACTGGGAGCCCCTGCTGGACACCCCCGAGGCCATCCGGGCCATGGAGTTCTATCGTGACGCCGTGGTGAACTACAGCCCGGCCGGCTCGGAAGCCTACTGCTTCGACGAGGCCTTCAACGTCATGGCGCAGGGCAGGGCCTACAGCTTCGTCACCTTCAACATCCTTTACGCCGGGTTCGAGGATCCCGAGTCCTCGACGGTAGCCGGCAAGGTCGGCATCACGCCCAATCCGGGCGGCGGCCTGAACGGCGGCTGGGGCTGGGCCATTCCCAATTCGAGCCCGAACGTGGAAGCCGCGTGGACCTTCATCAAGTGGGCCGAAGACCCCGAGACCGCCAAGCGGCGCGCGCTGCTCGGCGGCGCACCGACGCAGGCGCCGATCTTCACCGATCCCGACGTGATGGCGGCGCGCCCTTACTACCCGGTCCTCGGCGAGATCCTCGCCGGCACGCAGGACTTCCCGGTCTTCACCTACACGACCGAGTTCGTGGAGGAAGTCGGCCGCGAACTGAACCTGGCCGCGATCGGCGAGAAGCCCATTCCCGAGGCCATGGCCGATGCCCAGGCGGAGCTTCGCGCCCTGCTCATCAAGGACGGCAAGATCGCCGAATAGCGGCTCAGCCGCATGGTCATGTCACCCCTGACGGGTGGCACGTTGACGCTGACACAGCGGGACCGGCGCTTTGGGTATCTGCTCACGGCGCCGGGCCTCGCCGTGTTGGTGGCTGTCGTTACCTTCCCGCTGTTCTTCACCATCTTCACGAGCTTCTACGACTACACCCTGCTCACCCCCAACCACGACACCTTCATCGGCGGGGAGAACTACCAGGAGGCGGCCGAGGAGGAGTACCTGCCGGGCTCGCTCTGGGTCACGGTCAAGTTCGTCCTCGCCTCGGTCGTCATCGAATTCATCATCGGCTTCATCGTGGCGCTCTCGCTCAACGCCACCGAGCGATTCAAGACGGTCTACTACCTGATCCTGCTGGCGCCGCTGCTCATCAACCCCGTGGTGGTCGGGCTGTTGTGGCGCATGCTCCTTCATTCCGAGCTCGGCATCGTCAACTACGCCATCGGTCTCGTCGGGATCAGACCGGTGAGCTGGCTCGGCGATCCCACGATCGCGTTCTGGACCGTGGTGCTGACCGACATCTGGCATCAGGTCTCGTTCATGGCGATCCTGCTTCTGGCCGGGCTCTCGGCCCTGCCGCGCGAGCCCTACGAGGCGGCGCGTATGGACGGCGCGTCGCCGCTCCGCTGCTTCTTCTACATCACGCTGCCGCTGATGCAGCCGGTCATCGCGGTCGCGCTGCTCTTACGCATGATCTTCGCGATCAAGACCTTCGACATCGTCTTCATCATGACCAAGGGCGGCCCCGGCACCGCGACCGATCTGATCAGCTACTTCATCTATCGCGCCGCCTTTTTCGGTCTCGACATCGGGCGCGCGTCGGCGATGGCGGTGGGGCTGCTCATCATCATCATCGTGCTGACGGCCTTTCTGTATCGCTACATGCGCTCGCTGAACTAGGAGGGATCGGAGGTGGCCGAGATCGGGCTGCGCAGCCTCACCAAGGTTTTCGGGCAGGACGTGACCGCCGTCGACGGCATCGACCTCGACGTTCGCGATGGCGAGTTCATGGTTCTGCTGGGGCCTTCGGGCTGCGGCAAGTCGACCACACTGCGGATGATCGCCGGGCTCGAAGCCGTTACCTCGGGCGAGATCCTGATCGACGGCGACGTGGTCAACGACGTCGATCCGGCGGAGCGCGACCTCGCCGTCGTCTTCCAGAACTACGCGCTCTACCCGCACATGAGCGTCGCGGGGAACCTCTCCTTCGGCCTCAAGCTGCGCAAGCTGCCGCGCGACGAAATCGACCGCCGCATCGCGGCGACGGCGGAGATGCTCGGCATCGGGGACCTGCTGAAGCGCCGGCCAAGGCAACTGAGCGGCGGTCAGCAGCAGCGGGTCGCGCTCGGCCGTGCGCTGGTCCGGGATCCGGCGGCGTTCCTGTTCGACGAGCCGCTCTCCAACCTGGATGCCAAGCTGCGCGCCACCATGCGCACGGAGCTGATCAAGCTTCACCGCATGCTGGGCAAGACCATCGTCCACGTCACGCACGACCAGGTCGAGGCGATGACCATGGGCGAGAGGATCTGCATCATGCGCGACGGCCGCATCGTCCAGGTCGGCCCGCCGCTGGAGGTCTACCGCAACCCGGC
>JAPPKP010000364.1 GCA_028819955.1 Rhodospirillaceae bacterium
TTCCGCGACATGCGCAAGGGCGGGCTCACCGCTGCCAACTGCACCTGCTGCGTGTGGGAGGGCTTCGCCGAGACCATGGCCAACATCGCCCAGTGGAACGGCTGGTTTCGCGCGCACGACGACCTGATCGTCAAGGCCCGCACCGCCGCCGATATCCGCAAGGCGAAGGAAGACGGGCGCACGGCGATCATCCTCGGCTTCCAGAACACGTCGGCCTTCGAGGACAAGCTGGGCGCGGTCCAGCTCTTCAAGGACGCAGGCGTCGGCATCGCCCAGCTCACCTACAACACGCAGAACCTCGCGGGCTCCGGCTGCTACGAGAGCCGCGACTCGGGGCTCAGCGACTGGGGCCGCGAGCTGGTGGCCGAGATGAACCGGGTGGGGATGCTGATCGACCTGAGCCACGTGGGCTCCCGCACGTCGGAGGAGACCATCCGCGAATCCGCCAAGCCGGTCGCCTACACCCATTGCCTGCCGTCGGCGCTCAAGCCGCACCCGCGCAACAAAGGCGACGGCGAGCTTCGCTTCATCGCCGAAGAGGGCGGCATGATCGGGGTCACCATGTTCCCGGCGTTCCTCAAGGGCGGCGAGAACGCGACGGTGGACGACTACGTGGCGGCGATGGAGCACGTGATCTCGGTCGCGGGCGAGGACTCGGTCGCCTTCGGCACCGACTTCACCCAGGGCCACGGCCAGGAGTTCTTCGACTGGATCACGAACGACAAGGGCGACGCCCGCTCCCTCATCAAGTTCACTCCGATGTCCAATCCGAAGGGCGTGAAGACCATCGGCCAGCTTCCCAACCTCACGGCTGCCATGGAGCGCGCCGGCTGGAGCGAAGGCCGCATCCGCAAGGTCATGGGCGAGAACTGGCTGCGCCTCCTCGCCGATGTCTGGGGGGAGTAGGGCTGGGTTACGGCCTCAGCGTAAGCGTGCCGTCGCGGACCTCGTAGCCGCCCAAGCGCTCAAGCGCGCTGATGCCGAGCAGGGAGTGCGGCAGGCGCTCGCCGTTGACCACGGCCCGCACGTTGCTCAAGCGGATGTCGCCGAGCTCGAGCGAGCGGATCACGACCGGGGCTGCGCGCACGATGCCGCCGGCGGTGTGCAGGCGCTGGGAGAAGTTCAGCTCTGAACGGTGGAAGCCGATACGCTCGGCGTCGTCGGGGCTAAGCGCCACCACGCTCGCGCCGGTGTCGATCAGGAACCTGACGTTCGATCCGTTCACGCGGGAGTCGATGTAGAAGTGACCGTCGCGGTGGGCGCGCACGCGCACGGCGCCGTCCTCGGTGGTCACCGCCGCATAGGGGACGATCTCCCCACCCAGCCGGTTCACGAGGTCCGTGAGCTCGAAGCGATAGCTGTAGCCGATCGCCAGAATGCCGGCGAGCGCGAGCCAGATGGCCGCGTGCCGAAGCCGGCGGAGCAGCGCGCCGGGCGCGGGCTTTCGCGGCGGAGGCGGGGGTTGCGGCGGCCCAGGCTGGTGCCATCCGGCCTCGCGGCGGAGGCGGCTCCAGGGGTCTCGTTCGGCGCTCATGTCCAGCCCGTCAGGACCACCCGACACCTCCTCCGCACGCCCGGCCGAGGATGCCCATGCCTGCCTGTGGCCTTGCCGCCCATAGGTATCGATCTAGTGCGCCAGGCCGGACTTTACCAGTCGCGAGGCGCTGTCTGCGATCCGTCGCGGCGCTGCCGGTGAGCGTGCAAGCGGCCGATCGGTGTGCGGCGTTCCATAGGAACTTCTTATGAAAGCGATGATCATTCGATATTTGTCGTAATGGCTATGCCGACTACGTGAGTCCTCACGAGATGCCCTTCGAGGCGTTCTCGAAGGGAAACGCGAGGACTCCGCATCATGGCCGTTCGCGCCTCGGGCGTACAATCCACCGATCCGACCGATGCAACGCGTTCGCTTTCCGCAGAGCGCACGCCCGTGCAGCGTTCCGGAACCACGCTGGCGATCGTCGCGCCGACCCGTGGCGGACAAAAAGCCACGCCGGGCGTTGCCGACGGGGTTCGCGCTGCCGCATCGGCCATGGGCTGGGCGCTCTGGATCATGCTGGCGCTCACCATAGCGGCGTTCCTGGCCTTCGCACCTTCCTTGATTTAGCGCGCTTGCCGGCCGCGCCGCGATAGGGCAAACAGCCGCAGCGAAGAGGCAACCTCATCGCCCGACGGAGAGAGAGAACACGAGCACCGTGACGCGCATCGTCCTGGTCACCCATTCAGAGCGCGCCAATCCCGGCAAGGTGCGCGAGGCGCTGCACGCGCGGGGCTGCGAGACCGAGGTCTGCCACGTCGCCGGCGGTGCGGCCCTGCCGCCCATGAACGGCGGCCGGCTGCAGGGATACGACGGTGCCGTGGTGTTCGGCGGCCCGATGAGCGCCTGCGATGTCGACGAGCATGCGTTCCTGCGGGAGGAGACCGATTGGATCGCCGCTCAGCTTGCGGCCGACGCCCCCATTCTCGGCGTCTGCCTCGGCGCGCAGATCATGGCCCGCGCGCTCGGCGGGCGCGTCTATCCGCACCCGGACGGTCTCTGCGAGGTCGGTTATCAGCCGCTCCAGCCTGCGAAAGCGGATTGCGCGCTGTTCCCGTCAGCCTTTCACGTCTTTCACTGGCACCGGGAAGGCTTCGACCTGCCGCCGGGGGCGGAGCTGCTGGCGCGGGGCGTGATCTTCGAGAACCAGGCCTTCAGCCACGGCGAGCGGGCGTTCGGCGTCCAGTTTCACCCGGAGATGACGCCGGTGACGCACGAGCGCTGGCTCACCAACCCGAAGGCCCAGAAGTATTTCAAACTGCCGGAGGTTCCTTCCGCCGAGCGCCAGCGCGCCGATGCCCCGCGCTACGACCCGGCCGTGCACCGCTGGCTCGACCGCTTTCTCGATCTCTGGTTGGAGCGATTCTAGAGCCCGTAGCGGGACCACCAGAGGCGGGCTTCGATCGCGCCGAGCAGGTCGCCGGCGAGCGAGCCGGCCTCCTCGCTATCGCCCCCGAGGAGGAGGCCCGGGCGCAAGCGCCGCGCCAGCCACCCGCGCGGGCGGCCGATCTTGCGCACAACTACTTTCCGGCCGTAGCGCTCGCGCAGCACGCTCCGGATATCGCCGATGCCGTCGGCGAGCCCCAGGCCGATCGCCTTCCGGCCCAGCCAGAACTCGCCGCTGAAGAGATCGGGATCGCTCTCGGCGAGGCGTGCGCCGCGCCTGGCGCGGATCAGCTCCTTGAAGTTGTCGTGAATGTCCCCTTGCACCCGGCGCAGGCGGTCGAGGTCGTCGGGCTGCACGGCGAGGAAGGGGTCGAGCAGCGACTTCTTCTCGCCGGCGGTGTAGAGCCGCCGCTCGACGCCGAGCTTCTCGATGGCCTCGTGGAAGCCGAAGCCCGAGTAGATGACGCCGATGCTGCCGAGAATGGAGTTGTCGTCCACGAAAATCTCGTCGGCCGCTGCGGCGAGCCAGTATCCGCCCGATGCGGCGACATCCTCCACGAAGGCCATCACCGGCACGTCGCGCTCCGTCGCGAGCGCGCGAATCCGGTTGTGGATCAGCGCGGACTGCGCCGCGGAGCCTCCCGGCGAGTTGATCTCGAGCGCCACGGCTTTCAGCCCCGGCTGGCGGAAGGCCCGTTGCAGCACGGGAGCGACGGCCTCCATGCTGATGCGGCCGCCGAACATGCCCGGCCTTCCGATCACGCCGGAAAGCCGCACCACCGAGACCACCGGCGGCGGTTTCCGAAACGTCAGGCGCGCCAACAACCGCCTCATCAGGACTCTTCCTCCAGGAGGGCGAGTGCGGCGCCGCCGCGCAGGACACGGTCCGCCGCGTGGGAGTAGCTGCCGTCGTCGTCGTGCAGGATCATGCCGGCCACGATCTGCAAAGGCCCGCCGTGCTCGGCCGTCGCCTGCACGATGATGCGATTCGCGGTCTTCTTGGTGCGCGCCCCGCTGAAGGGATTGTGCGACCACAGCGGATAGACCACGATGGCGCCGGCGCGCGCCTGGGACAGGCCGCCCAGGATCTGGGCCAGACGCTCCGGCCGATGAATGATCGTGATCGAGCCGCCCGGGCGGACCATCCGGGCGCAGAACTCGAGCCACGCGTCGAGCCCAGTCGCGCCTTCCACCGTCGCCTGCGCGCGGCTGCGGGAGGCCGGCGGCTGGTTCGCGCCCTGCTCGAAAAAGGGCGGGTTCGCGAACACGTGGTCGAAGCCTTTCGGCGACAATTTGGGAGGCGGGTGCTCGAAATCGCCGACCCACACATCGAGCCGCTCCTCCAGCCCGTTGAGCGCGGCGTTGTCCTTCGCGAGCTGGGCGACGACTCGGTCTATCTCGATCCCCGTGACGTGCAGGCCGCTCACACGGCTCGCGAGGCAAAGCGCGCCCGCGCCCACCCCGCAGCCGACATCGAGCGCACGCTCGCCGTCCGAGGCCGGCACCGCAGCCGCAAGCAGGACCGGATCGATCGCGACCCGATAGCCCGCTGCCGGCTGGTTCAACGCGACCCTGCCACCGAGCAGCGTATCGCTGGTGACCCGCGCGGACCCGATCTCAGTCATCGAGCGCGCCGACCTCCCTCAAGATGCGCCGCGCCGCATCGGCGTCCTCGTCGGCGACCATGAGCCGCCGCGGGATCGCGCCTGCGCTCCCCTCCAGCACGCTCATGTGCTGATCGAGCACGATGGGCTCGATCCCGCCGTCTCTCAGCACGGCGCCGAGGAACGAGAGCTGCACCAGGTCGTTCGTGCGCAGGAGCTCGATCATTCTGTCCCGACTCCCGTGTCGAGCTGAGCGCCAGCTGCTAGGTTAGAGGCGGCGCGGTTGCGCATGGATGCCCTTGCGGGAGCGCGCCGTCAAGCGAGAGGGTCAATGTCTGACACGGTCGTTCCGCTCGAAGGGCGGGCTGCTGCACGGCGCAAGGCGGCTTCCGGGGCCTCGCTGGACCCGCTGCACGGGCTGGTCGCGGACGACTTGCGCGCCGTCAACGGCGTCATTCTGGACAACATGCAAAGCTCGGTGATGCTCATTTCGGAGCTCGCCGCGCACATCGTCGCAGCCGGCGGAAAGCGTCTCCGGCCGATGATGACGCTCGGCTCCGCCCGGCTCTGCGGCTACACCGGCAAGCGCCACATCGACCTCGCCGCCTGCGTCGAGTTCAT
>JAPPKP010000229.1 GCA_028819955.1 Rhodospirillaceae bacterium
GTCCAGTATTCCGCCGGGATCAGCTCGGGCTTCTTGTAGAAGTGCCAGCGGCAGGGCTTTGAGTGATCGGGGTCGAAGTCGGTAACCCAGAGCGGCGCGCCGCCCCACTCGATGGGCAGGATCTCGTTGAGCGCGCAGTGGACGCAGTAGTACGGCACGTCCTTGCGGCCCCAGCTCCACCAGTGCGCCTCTTGGGTGGAGCCGAAGTTGTAGGGCGGGCCGAGACGCGACGGGGTCTTGTCCACAGGGTCGCCCCGCCGCATGCGCCCGCCGCTGCCGCAGGGGTCCATGACGATGGTGTAGCGCTCGGCGTCCTCCAGCACCTCGATGTCACCCTCCTGCCGCGGCCCGCAGCGGTGCGCGCGCATCATCTCGGCGGTGAGCGTAACCTGGCGCTCGACGGTCATCCTGCGGAAGCCCTTCCAGGTCCGCTTCATCATCCAGGTCTCCTGGGTCGCACGCAGCATGGCGTAGACCTCGCCCTCGCCGAACTTGCGGCCGATCTGGGTCAGCATGTCCCAGATCCAGTCGCAATAGAGATCGTGCAGGCCCTTCCATTCGTGGATCAGGTTACGCGCCAGCGTCTTGGCCTCCACCGTGCGGCCCGCGTCGATGGCCTCCTCGATTACCTCTCCGGTGGGCCGGCCCAGATCGTCGAGATCGTCCTCGCGCAGCACCCGGCCCGCGAAATCAGACAGCCTGAGCATGGCGTCTCCCCTTCCTTTACGGTTAAGCATCCTGCGCGGGGCGGACGGCGCCGACGAGGCGGCCCGCCCAATTCCGCAGGGGCTTGTCCAGCATGTCCGCCAGCGCCTCCCGGTCCCGGTCGTCGAGGACGCCGAGGCGATCAAGCATGGCCGCGATCGCAGCATCGGCGGCGCGGGTTGCGCCGTCGCGCACCTTCAGCGCGAGGCCGAGGCCGCTTGCGTAGAGCGCGGCATAGAACACCCCTTCGGCGCCGAACTTGACCAGCACGCGCTCGCCCGCCGTCTCGATGATGCGCGTACACGCGCGGCCGTCGCCCGCGACCATGAAAGGATGCCCGGCAACCGCACGGCGAACCCGCGCGATCGCAGCCCGGCGCTCCTCGGTGAGACTGGAGGGATCTGCAATGTTGGCTGCCGCCCGCGCGAGGCCAGAGAGCGGCAGGCCGATGGTCGGGATGCTGCAGCCGTCGACTGCCCACGGCGCCCGGTCGAGATCGCAGCCGGACAGGTCGGCAATGGCGGCGGACACCCGTTGCTGCACCGGATGCTCGCGCGCGATGTAGCCCTCAGTCGGCTCGCCCAGCGCCCGCGCCGTCACCAGGAAGGCGCTGTGCTTGCCCGAGCACATGTTGTGGACCGCGCGCCCGGACTCGTCCGCGCGCACGCAGGCGTGGGCTGAGGGCGTGTGGTACGGCAGGTGGGGGCCGCATTCGAGGTCGTCTTCGTCGAGCCCGGCGCGTGCGAGCCAGCCCCGCACGACCGCGACATGCTCCGGCTGGCCGTTGTGCGAGGAGCAGGCCAGCGCGACCTCCTCGTCGCTCACGGCGTAGCGCTCGGCAGCGCCGGTCTCGAGCAACGGCAGGACCTGCACCGACTTGATGGCCGAGCGCGGATAGACCACCGCCTCGGTCTTGCCCCAGCCTTGCACCAGACGGCCGGCCGGATCGACCACCGCCGCATCCACCAGATGTCGGCTCTCCACCGCCGGGCCGCGGGTGCACTCGACGACGAGCGGCCCCTGCCGTTCCGTATCCACCCTTGCCTCGCCTTACTGCCGCATTTGGACGGAGCAAGAGCGTAGCACGCCGGCCCGACGACTACGCGTCGCTTGCAGCGGTCAGCACCTCGCTCGCCCACCAGAGGCGCCGCGCGGTCTCCGTATCGCGCGAGGCGCGGGACGAGAGGACCGGCTTGCGTTTCACGAAGTATTCCCCGCTCACCCCAGCAAGCTCGGGCGCGGTGGCGAGATAGATCATCGTGTCCGCGCCCCGCTCGGGGCTGAGCACGAGCGGGCTGGTCAGGATGAAGCGCATCCAGCCCGGCAGGTTGCGGAAGATGCCCGTCGCGACCACACCGGGGTGCAGGCAGTTGGCGGTGACGCCAGTTCCTTCCAGCCGGCGCGAAAGCTCATGGGTGAAGAGGATGTTCGCGAGCTTGGAGCGGCTGTAGGCACCGAAGGCGGAATAGCGCCGCTCGCCCTGCAGGTCGTCCAGGTCGAGGGCGAAGTTCTTGTGCGCTGCGGAGCTCACCGTCACCACGCGCGACGGCGCGCTCGCCTTGAGCCTGTCGAGCAGGAGGTTGGTCATCAGGAACGGCGCCAGGTGATTGATCGCGAACGTGGCCTCCAGCCCGTCTTCGGTCTCGAGCCTGGTGCCCCAGCCGGCGACGCCCGCGTTGTTGATCAGCAAGTCGAGACGGTCGAACCGCTTCAGGAAGGCCGCCGCCACCTCGCGCACCTGCCGCTGGGACGCGAGATCGGCGATGAGCAGCGCCGCGTTGCCGCCGCGCTTCTCGATTTCTTCCATCACAGGAGAGCCGCGTGCGTGACTGCGGCAGATCAGCACGACCGTCGCCCCCCGCCCAGCGAGGTCGATGGCCGTCACCCGGCCAATCCCCGAGTTCGCGCCGGTGACGAGGCAGACCTTACCGTGCATGTCCGAGTTGTGTGCCGCCATATTTCCTACCAGCTCACCGACGACAACCGCAGGAACTCAGGCGGGGACGGAGCCAAGCTTCCGCCCTCATATCGCAGCACCAGGTTGCAGTGGTCTTCAGGCCGCCGACGCGCGGGCTTGCGCCAGGTCGTAGGCGCCTTGCATCCGCACCCAATGTCCAGCGTCGCTCCAGCCGATTCGTTCCAGAGCCAGCGCCATTCGCGGCGACACGCCGGCCTTGCCGTTCAACACACGCGACAGAGTATTCCGTGTGACTCCAAGGCGAGCAGCAGCTTCCGCCACCGTCCAGCCCTCCGCACGCACGGCATCGCGGATGATCTCACCGGGATGAGGCGGATCGTACATGGCCATACGCCAGTTCCTCCCTCAGTGATAATCGAGCAAGTCCACGTCCACCGCTTCGCCGTCCGCGAAGCGGAACACGATACGCCAGTTTCCCGTCACGGACACACTCCATTGGCCGGCTCGGTCACCCTTCAGTGAATGCAGCCGAAATCCCGGCAGGTCCATGTTGCGTGGTTCCGTCGCCTCGTCCAGCAGGAGCAGCACGCGCCGAATGCGAGGGACCAGTCGAGGGTCGAGTTGCCTGGCATCACCGCGCATATAGAGCCGTCGTAGTCCCCGGTGCGCGATCCTCATCGACCGCACGTATCGCGAGGCGTCTCACGATACACGAGGCGCGGGGGTACGTGCAGCCGGCGCTCCGAACAGGATCTCATTAGCCCTCTGAACTGGCGGCAGGCGCAAGAATCTCGAGCGCGGGCGCGTGCAGGCGGCGGTCGCCGACCGCGAGCACGCGGCCGTCCGCGCCGACGGGGCCGCCGTCCCACGATGTCACGAGACCGCCGGCGCCCTCCACGATGGGGATCAGCGCAGCAATGTCCCAGAGGTTCATGCTCGCCTCGACCACCAGATCGATGAAGCCGGCGGAAAGCATCCCGTAGGCGTAGCAATCGGCGCCGAAGCGGCGGAGACGCACCTGCGCCGCCAGGGCGTCGAACCCGGCGCGCTCGGTGGGCGTGAACATGTCGGGCTCGGTCGCGTAGAGAACCGCCCCGCTCAGCTCGGGGCACGCACGCACGGCAAGGCGCCGATCGCCCAGGTAGGCGCCCTCGCCGTGGCCGACGAAGCGCTCTCGCAGGAAGGGCTGGTCCAGCACGCCGATGATCCCCCGGCCGCGGTCCTGCAGCGCGATCAGCGTGCCCCATGTCGTCATGCCGGAGATGAACGCCTTGGTGCCGTCGATGGGATCGATGACCCAGGTGAAGCGGGCGTCGGGCCGCTCGTGCCCGTGCTCCTCGCCCAGGATGCCGTGGTCCGGACAAGCCTCGTCGATCAGTGCGCGGATCGCGGTCTCGGCCTCGCGGTCGGCTGCCGTGACCGGCGAATAGCCGACGATATGGTCCTTGTCCTCGATCGCCAGCGCCTGCCTGAAATAGCGCAGAATGACCTCGCCCGACGCATCGGCGAGTCGATGCGCCAAGGGTAGATAGTCGCGCCAAGCCTCCGTCTCTGCCACGGCCTTGTCCCTCTTCCTTCCGCGCGTGCGCCCGACCATAGCAGCAGGGCCCTGCCGCCCGCCATCGCGGGACGAGATGTTATGGCGACATGGTTGAGCGAGATGACGCTTGCGCCGTCACAACGATTGACGGACGCTTGCCTCGCCCATTGGGACAGGGCCGGTGAGCGGGAAGTTCGAGTGTCGGAAGGGGTACACATGCACCGCCACGAGTGGCGCGCCCTCGACTTCGTGACCCTCAAGCAGGTCTGGTGATCGGAGACTTGAGCCTGGCGTTCCGCCTCGGCGCGGCGGGACACGCGATCGTGGGGGCAGCCCTTGCCGCCGCTCTGACGCTGGCACTCACCGGCGGCGGCGCGGCGGCGGAGCGCCAGTGCGAGGGGCCGGGCATCAACCACCGGCCGAGCCCGGCGACCTCTGACGACGTGCTCAGCGTCATCGCCTACAACGTCTATCTGTTGCCTTCCTACGTCCGCAACATTCCCTTCATGAGCGAACGCTTCGCGCTCGCGCAGGAGGAGCGCGCCGCTCTGATTCCGCGCTTCCTCGCCCCCTACGACGTGGTCATCCTGTCGGAGGCCTACGACGACGGCGCACGCGCGACGCTCCTTGCCGGGCTCAGGGCGCAAGGCTTTCGCTACGCCACCCGCATCCTGGGCACCGCCTGCCGCGCCGCCTCAAGCTGCGAGAAGGGCGTTGTCTACGAGCAGCCCCTCACCGACGACGCGCCGCGCGGCGGCGAAGGCGACACCTGGTTCGGCGAGGACGGCGGCGTGCTCATCGCCAGCCGGCATCCCATCGGTGTCGCCAAGGAATTGGTTTACGCCGATTGCGTGGAGCGCGACTGCAGCGCCGCCAAGGGCTTCGTCTACGCCCGCATCGACAAGGGCAGCGCGCGCTACCACGTCATCGGCACCCACGCGCAGTTCGGCTGGGGCG
>JAPPKP010000111.1 GCA_028819955.1 Rhodospirillaceae bacterium
TCTGCCTCAGAGTTGAACAAAACTTATGCCACGAACTTTAGATTCAGGTGACTAGGGTGCGGCGCCACGCCTGAGCAAGGCGATGAAGATGAGCGCGCTCCCGAACATGATCAGGCTGTAGGTCGCCGCAGGCACGACGGTGAGCCCGCCGTCGAACAGTAGCGTCGACACGGCGATGGCCAGCGTGCCGTTCTGCACCCCGCATTCGATCGAGATGGATATGCGCTGGCGCGGGCCGGACGCGAGGAACCGCGCGAGCAGGTAGGCCAAGGCCATCATCACCACGTTGAGCACGGCGGTCACGGGGCCGGCCTGGCCCATGTACTCGAGCGCGTTCTCGTGCTCCTGATAGATCGCGGCCGCCAGCACCAGAACGAAGAGCAACGCCGAGATCCGGCGCGCGTTGGGCTGGACCCGCGCAGCGAAGCCCTCGGCCCAGCGGCGGACCGCGAGTCCGATCAGCACGGGCAGGGTGACGATCAGGAAGACGCCGAGCGCGGTTTCGGCAATGGAGATGTCGCCCGCATCGCCGCCCACGAGGTGGGTGTAGGAAAACACGACGATGAGCGGGATCGTGACGATGCTGAGCAGGCTGACGATGGCGGTGAGCGAGATGGAGAGCGCAACATCGCCGCGCCCGAAGGCGGTGAGCAGATTCGAGGTTACCCCACCGGGTGCCGCGGCGATGATCATGACGCCTAGCGCGAGCTCGGGCGCCAGCGGCCAGATGCTGACCAGGACATAGGCCGCCACCGGCAGGAGCACCACCTGCGCCACGGCGCCCACGAGGAAGTCGCGCGGCTGCTTCGCGACCCTGGCAAAGTCGCCGACGGTAAGCCCGAGCCCGAGCGAGAGCATGATGAACGCGAGGGCAATCGGCAATACGACGTCCGTCACGATCCCCATGCCCGCGTCCCCCCTGTCGGAACTGAACCGGAGTTCCCGAAGGGTGCGTCATGACGGCTCGGGACACAAGCGCGCCCTGCGCGCCGGTGACGTACGGGATTATGTGTCAGGCGGGAATGGCCTCGTCGAGGGCGTGGATCAGGCGCTGGACTTCGTCGGCAGTGTTGTAGTGGACCATGCTGGCGCGGACGACTCCGCCCCGACCGGCAAGGCCCAGGGCCTCGATGCAGCGGGCGGCATAGAAGTCGCCGGCGCCGATGGCCACTCGGTCCGAGGCGACGGCGCGGGCGATCTCGCCGGCATCCCGTTCCTCCACCGTAAAGGCGACCGTGGGCGCGCGCCCGTGGCGGTCGGCGCTCGGATTGCCGATCAGGCGGACACCGGGCTTCGCCGCGAGATAGTCGAGCAGCGGCGCAACCAGCGCCTCCTCATGCACGGCGATGCGCTCGAAGACCGCGGCGAGGCGGCCGTGGAGCGGTAGGTTGCTCTCCCCCTCGTGGTGGGCGTGGAGTGCGTCGAGATAGGCTGTCATGCCCGCGAGGCCCGCGCTCAGCTCGTGGTTGGGGCCGCCCGGATTGAGCTTCAGCGGCAGCTCGTCGTCGAGGAAGAAGTGGTTGAGCGGGGCCGCCCGCTGGAAGTGCGCGCGCTTACCGTAGAGCAGCGCGAGGTGCGGCCCGTAGAGCTTGTAAGTGGAGCAGAGGTAGAAATCGACGTCCCACGCCTTCACGTCGATGGCGCGGTGGGGCGCGTAGGCGACGCCGTCCACGCAGGCCATCGCACCAGCGTCGTGGATCATGCGCACCAGCGCCGGCACGTCGGTGAAGCCGCCGGTGATGTTGGAGCAATGGCCGAAGCAGACCAGCCGCGTGCGCTCGCTCAGCAGCGCCGTGAGCCCCTCCGGCTCCAGCGCCAGGCTGTCCGGATCGAAGCGCCACTCGCGCACCGTCAGGCCCACCGCCTCGAGCCTGCGCCAGGCGCCGACGTTCGCCTCGTGGTCGAGATTGGTGACGACGATCTCATCGTCCTCGCGAAAGCAGGGCCGGAGCGCCTGGGCGAGGAGGAACACGTTCATCGAGGTGGAGGGTCCGATCATCACCTCTTCGGGCCGGGCGTTGATCATCGCCGCCATCGCCCGGTGGCTCTCCGAGATCATCTCCGCGGCGCGGGCAGACGCGGGGTAGGCCGCGCCCGGCTGCACCTGGTGCTCGGCCATGTAGGTGCGGATGCGGTCGAGCACCTGCGCCGCGGCGAGGGTGCCGCCCGCGTTCTCGAACAGGGCCCAGGGGCCCGCGAGCGCCGGGAAGTGCGTGCGGGCGAAGGCGGTATCGAGCGGCGGAGTCGCTCCGGACGCCGCTCTCTCGGTCATTCGGTGGGGCCGCCTGCCTCGGACCAGGCCTGATATCCGCCGGTGAGGTTCGCGACCCCCGAATACCCCATGTCCTGCAACGTCTTGGCCGCGAGCGCAGAGCGCCCGCCCGAGGCGCAGTAGATCACCAGCCGCCTGCCGGACGACAGCGCGGCGTTGTGCATCGGCGTGGCGGGGTCGGCGATGAACTCCAGGAAGCCGCGCGGTGCGGCCACGGCGCCGGCGATGGCGCCGGCATCGTGCTCGGCCCGCTCGCGCACGTCGACGAAGACCGCATCGCCGCCGTCCACGAGTTCCAGCGCCTCGTCCACCGAGATGCTGGCGACTTCGGCTAGCGCCTCGCCGATCAGTTGCATGGATGGAGTCACCATGGTTTTTCTCCTCCCGTAGCCAACGCCGAACGGCGTGGCCGCTTAGTCCACCTTCGCGGCCACCGCCTCGATCTCGACCAGCCATTCGGGGAGCGCCAGCGCCGGCACGATGATCCCGGTGGATGCCGGGCGGATACCGCCGAGCGCCTTCTTGCGCGCCGCCGCGTAGGCCGGGAAGTTCTCCGCGCCCACGATGTAGCCGGTGATCTTGACGATGTCCTCGACGCCCATGCCGCCCTCGGCGAGCAGCGCCAGCACGTTGGCCCAGGTCTGATCGGCCTGGGCGGCGAAGCCGTCTGCCGTCGTGCCGTCGGGGGCCACGCCCACCTGACCTGCGGTGAAAATAAGCCGGGCGCCCGCCGGAATCTCCAGCGCCTGACTGTAGCCGCCGCCATAGGCCTCGACGACGGTGGCGGGGTTGTGCCGCTTCAGCATAGTGAGTCCTCCTCGATCCGGTCTGTATCCGTGGTCCGCCCACTCTAGCCCGGAGCTCTCGCCAGGGTCACGACTCGCAGGCCGGCTATGCGTCCGCCGTCGCGAGCTTGTGCGCGGTCTCGACCAGCCGATCGACCTCGCCCGGATCCGTGTCGTGGCGGGTGACGAGGCGGATCGTCGTGGTCGTGGGATCGGTCTCCGGCCACGAGTAGAAGAGCACGCCGGCCTCGGCGAGCCCGTCGATCACCGCGCGCGGCAGGGTGACGAAGAGCTCGTTGGCCTCAATGGGCGCCGCGAGCGAGGCGCCGGGCACCGCCTCCAGGCCTTGGGCGAGCCGCTGCGCCTGCAGGTTCGCCTGCTCCGCAAGCCTGAGCCAGAGGCCGTCCTGGATGTAGGCCGCGAGCTGGGCCGAGATGAAGCGCATCTTGGAGAGAAGCTGCCCCGCCCGCTTGTGGCGGAAGGCGAGTTCGCCCGCGCGCTCATCGTTGAACAGCACGACGGCTTCGGCCGCCAGAGCGCCGTTCTTGGTCGCGCCGAAGGAGAGCGCGTCGACGCCGGCCTTCCAGGTGAAGTCGGCTGGGCTCTCCCCGCTGGCGGCGACGGCATTGGCGAAGCGGGCGCCGTCCATGTGGACCGCGAGGTCGTGGCGGCGCGCGATCGTGGTGAGCGCCGCGAGCTCGTCCAGCGTGTAGATCTGGCCCATCTCGGTCGGCTGAGTCAGGCTGAGGCAGGCCGGTTGCGACCAGTGCACCTCGCCCGTACCGGCTGCATCGAGCGCGGCCTCCAGCGCCTGGGGCTGGACTTTTCCAAAGCGTTCCTCGATGCCGATGACCTTGGCGCCGCCGGTCATGAACTCGGGTGCGCCGCATTCGTCGTTCTCGACGTGGGCGGCGTGGCCCGCATAGATCACGCCCCATGGCGGGGTCAGCGTCGCGACCGCCACGGAGTTCGCAGCGGTCCCGGTCACCACCGGGAAGACCTTGACGGGAGTTTCGAACAGCTCGTAGAACGCAGGCTCCAGACCCTCGGTCCAGGGATCGCCGCCATAGGGTGTGGCGCTGCTGCGCGATGCCTCGACCACGGCGTCCACGATCTCCGGCGCGGCGGAGGCCACGTTGTCGCTGCGAAAATCCATTCGTTACGCCCTCTCGCTTTGGGTCGTTTCGCCGCCGAGCTCGAGCTCGAGCGGCCGGAAGGCCGCGCCGTCCGCGGTCGGCTTGTAGGCCATGGTCGCGCCTGCCCTGCCGTCTGCCACGGCGGTAATCAGCCAGACCATGTCGGGCTCGAAGATCATCGAGATGTCCGTCTGCGAGGGCTCGGCGCTGCCGTTGGGATGAGAGTGATAGACACCGACGACCGAGTCCGGGTTCTCCCGTAGCTCACGCTCCAGCCTGAGCCGGAGCTTGGGATCGACCTCGAAGCGCCGTGTGCGCGGCGGCTCCGCCACATTTGTGCTTGCCTCCACCGCGCTTACCTGCCAAACGCCGTCTGGCTCGGAGCGCCCGACCAGCAGGCCGCAGGCTTCCTCTGGGTAAGCCGCCTCCGCCGCCTGCTCGATGGCCTGCAGCTGCGCCGGCGAGAGCAGAATCCGGGGCTCGGTCACGGCGCGCCCTCCACCCCGATGTTGGCGACCATGCCGCCATTGCGCAGGTCGACGATCACGATCCGCTCTCCCGCATCCGGCACGGCCACCACGAGAATGAGCCGGTGGCCCGCGGCGGTGATCCGCCGCACCTGCGAGCCTGCCGGCAGCCCCAGATCGCGCGGCGTGGGCAAGGGGGCCGTGGTCTCCGACAAGGCGTTGGCGCCCCAATCGTCCGTCGCCGTCTCGCCATCATCCTCGCTGAGCTCGGCCAGCTCGCCGCTCTTCTCGACGAGCTTGATCCCGATCACGACGAGCCCTGCCGCGATCATCACCCCGAGAACGATGACGATGATCTTGAGATAGGTGATCATGGCCCGTA
>JAPPKP010000010.1 GCA_028819955.1 Rhodospirillaceae bacterium
CCCCTGAGCCGTGCAGTTTACCCGACTCGGAAACGCGTCAGGCGCCGCGCCTCACTCCGCGCGGGGGACGGCCGGGCGGTCGTCTTCGAGAAGCTCCAGCGGCTCGATATCGGTGGGCAGGTCGAGCTCGCCCGGCAGCACGAGCGGCTCTGCCTCGATGGCGAGCGGGTCTTCCTCCACGGTATCCAGCACCGACTCCCGATCCGACCAGCTGCCGGAGAGGATGGCCAGCACCAGACTCAGGATCATGAACGCCGCCGCCAGCCCCGCGGTCGCGCGCGTCAGCAGGCTGGCCGTGCCGCGCGCCGAGAACATGGCGCCGGGGCCGCCGATGCCGAGCGCGCCGCCCTCGCTTCGCTGGAGCAGCACGAGACCGATCATCGCGATTGCGATGACGATCAGGACTACGAGCAGAATCGTTTCCACTGCCGCTCCTCGTCACATCTGCCGCACGGGCTCAACGGCACGCCTGGCAGATCTGCCAGAACGCGTCCGCAGATAGGCTTGCTCCGCCGACCAGAACCCCGTCGACCCCCGGCACGGCCAGGATCTCGCCTGCGTTCCGCGCCGTGACGGAGCCGCCATATAGCACGCGGAGCGCCTCACCGCCTCCCGAAAATCGCCGTTCCCAGCCGACCCGCACCTCCGCGTGCGCCGCCTCGATATCGGCCGCCCCCGGCGTGTGGCCGCTGCCGATGGCCCACACCGGCTCGTAGGCCACCGCGGTGTTGTCGGGCGTGGCGCTGGCGGGCAGCGAGCCCTCGACCTGGCGGCCGATCACGGCGAGCGCGCGCCCGGCGTTGCGCTCGGCCGCACTCTCGCCCACGCAGACGATCGCCGCGAGCCCCGCCGCATGGGCCGCCGCCGCCTTGGCTGCCACCGTCTCATCGTCCTCGCCGTGGCCGGCGCGGCGCTCGGAGTGGCCGACGATGACGTGCGTGCAGCCCCCGTCGGCAAGCATCGGCGCGCTCACGTCGCCGGTGTGAGCGCCCTCGGCTGCGGCATGGCAATCCTGGCCGCCGAGCGCGATCTGCGAGCCCGCGAACACGGCCCGGAGCGCGAAGAGCAGTGTCGCCGGCGGGCAAACGACGATATCGCCGCCGCAGTCGCCTGTTGCGGCGTGAGTCGCGAGCGCACTGGCACGCGCGAGCCCGTCGGCATGGAGGCCGTTCATCTTCCAGTTGGCCACAAAGAGGGGTCGGGGCGGCATGAGCGTGAGCGGCGGTCGTGGGTGTTCGCGCCTCGGCACCCGCGCGCCGGGGCGCTGGGCAGGCGTGCCCCCATGCTCTATCACGCCACGCGACCGCGGGCCAGCCGCGCCGGGCAGGCTTTGGGTCTGTGGCGCGGTCACGGAACCGTGCGAAGGAAGCCGCAGGTTGCGTGTTGCCCGGTGCGTACAGCCGCACCTATTATCCGGCGCAACGCGCGCCCCGCACTGGCTCGGGCGCGCCTCAACCATGCGACGGGTTCCGCGATGCTGCAATCCATGCGCCAGGCCACCAAGTCGTGGGCAAGCCGCGCCGTCATCATCGTCTTGGCGCTGAGCTTCGGGGCCTGGGGAATCAACGACGTGTTCACCGGCGGCAGCCGGTCTGCGGTCGCGACCGTAGGCGAGGTCGACGTCCCCACGGTCCTGTTCGACCGCCAGTTCCAGCGCGCCCTGCAGCGCGAGCGCGAACGCTCCGGCCGCCCCGATCTCACCCGCGACGAGGCCCACCAGGCCGGGCTTACGGGCCAGGTCCTTAACCTCCTCGTCCGCGAGTACCTGCTCGATGCCGAGGCCGCCAAGCTCGGGCTGCGCGCAGCAGACGCCAGCGTCATGCAGGAGCTGGCGGACTCGCCCGCCTTCAGCAACGAACAGGGGCAGTTCGACCCCGAGCTCTACGATCTCGTGCTCGAACGCAACAACATGACGCGGGCCGAGTACGAGGACCTGATTCGCATCGACCTGCTCCGCGACCAGATTCTGAGCGCCGTCGGCGGCGACCGCAACGTTCCGGAATCGCTCATCGACGCCGTTCACCGCTACCGGGCCGAAGAGCGAAGCGCCCAGCTCGCGATTGTCCCCGCCCGCGGCATGGCCGGCCTCGCCGAGCCGGGCGAGACCGCCATCCAGGCCTACTACGATGAGAACACGGCGTCCTTCATGGCGCCCGAGCGGCGCAGCGCGGTGCTCGTGCAGCTCACCGCCCAGGACATGGTCTCGGAGATCGAGCTGAGCGACGAGGACGTCTATGCCGAATACGAGGCGCGGATCGACGAGTTCGACGTGCCGGAGCGGCGCGCGGTCATCCAGATCAACGCCCAGGACGAGGCGCTGATCCGGGAGGGCGCGCAGAGGATCGCGGAAGGCGAGGACTTCGTCACCGTCGCCGACGACCTCGAGCGGGGCGGAGCCACGGTGCTCACCATCCCGGATTTCGAGGCCGACGGCCCGCTCAAGGCCGCAAGCGAGGCGGTCTTCCGCCTCTCCGAAGGCTCGGTCAGCGAGCCGGTCCAGACCCCGTTCGGCTGGCACCTCTTCAAGGTCGAGAGCGTGGAGCTCGCGCGGCGCCTGAGCTTCGAGGAGGTGAAGCAGGACCTGCACGACGAGATGGCGCTCGACCTTGCCGGCGCCGGGCTCTTCCGCCTTTCCACGGTGCTGGAGGACGAGCTCGGCGGCGGCGCCTCGCTGGAGATGGGCGCTGCTGCAGTCGGCGTCGAGCCGATCGTCTTGAACGGCGTCACGCGCACCGGTCTCGACCGGAGCGGCACCCCGGTGCTCGTCGAGCTGAGCGAGCGGGACAATATCCTCACGCTCGTGTTCGAGACGGCTGAGGGCCGGGAATCGCATCTCACCGAGCTTGGCGACGGGAGCTTCGCCATCCTCAGGGTGGACGAGGTGGTGCTCCCCGCGCCCCGACCCCTGGAGGAAGTGCGCTCTCAGGTGCGTTCGGCACTCATGCGGGAAGGGGAGAAGGAAGCGGCGGAGCGCGTGGCAAACGCGCTGGCCGACCGGGTCAGGGTCGGCGAAGACCTCTCCGCAGCTGCCCGGGACGCCGGCCTCTCCGTGACGACGCTCGACAATGTGCGGCGCAATGGGCAGGGCGCGGGAACGGACGCCTCATTCGCACTGATCCAAAGGCTATTCGAGCGGGATGAGGGCGATCGCGAGCCCATCGTCGCGGAAACGGCGGATGGCTGGGGCGTCGCGGTTCTCACCCGCGTCGATGACACCGGTCGGGGCGCGACCGGCGAGGAGCGCGACCGCCTGCGCGACCAGCTTTCGCGCGCGTGGCGCAGCGACCTCACGGACGCCTACCGCGCGGCGCTCTACGGCCGGCACGACATCTCGGTCAACCAGGGCACGCTGTCGGCCCTGTTCAACCAGCAGAATTAGCCGAGGGCGAGGGAGCCGGCGGCCGGCGGGCGACCACGAACCTCACGACATCGTCGATCAGAAACCGGCTCTCGGCGAGTTCGAGCCCGGCGGGCTCGACATGGCGATGCGGCTCCCGGTCGAAGCCGGCGCCATAGGCCCACCGCACCCAGGGCGCCCAGAGCCCCATGACAAAGCGTCGCCACGGCCGCTTGGACCACGTGTAGTCGAGCAGGCGGATCTCGCCGCCGGGCCTCACGATCCGTCCCAGCTCTTCGAGTGCCGGTCGCTGCCGATCGGGCTTCAGAACGCAGAAGACGAAGCTCGCGACCACGGCGTCGAAGCTCGAGTCGGCGAAACCGGTCCGTAGCACGTCCATCGCCGCGAGCGGCACGTCGCTGCCGAGCGCGTCGCGCCGTGCGCGGGCCTGCGCCAGCATCGCCTGCGAGAGGTCGATACCGACCATCTGAGCGCCGGCGGGATAGTAGGGGATGTTGCGGCCTGTCCCGACGCCTGCGTCCAGAATCCGCCCGGTGAGCCCGGCGAACAGTTCTCCTCGGACCGGCGCATAGCGCTTGCGCTCGAACGACCCGTCGAGAAAGTCGTAGAAGGGCGCGATGCGCCGATAGACCCCGCGCGCGTCGCCGGCGGCGCTCACGGCGAACGCCGGTGCGGCTCGGTGCTACTCCCGTGCGCGTACGGTCGCCGCGTAGTCCGCCATCAGGGTGCGCGTCACCGGCCCAACCTGGAAGTTGTGGTCGTCGATGGCGCCGACCGGCGTGACCTCGGCAGCGGTGCCGGTGAGGAAGATCTCGTCGCTCCTCGCAATCTCGTCGGGCATGACGGCGCGCTCCACAACTTCGTAGCCGCGCTTCTCCGCAAGCTCGATAACCGTGCGCCGGGTGATTCCATCGAGAAAGCAATCCGGTGTCGGCGTGTGAATGACCCCGTCCTGGACGAGAAAGATGTTAGCGCCCGTGGCTTCGGAGACCTGCCCGCGCCAGTCGAGCATCAGCGCGTCGTGGCAGCCTTCCCTCTCCGCCTCGTGCTTGCTGAGGGTGCAGATCATGTAGAGCCCGGCGCACTTCGCCGTCACCGGGGCGGTGTCCGGCGCGGGCCGACGCCAGCGCGCGGTCTGCAACTTGATGCCCCGCGTCACCGCATCCTCGCCGAAATAGGCCGGCCACGCCCAGGCGGCGATGGCCACGTGAATCGTGTTGTGCTGCGCCGAGACGCCCATCATCTCGGCCCCGCGCCAGGCCACCGGGCGCACGTAGCCGTCGCCGAGGTCGTGTGCCGCGACGACCTCCTTCGAAGCTTCGACCAACTGCTCGCAGCTGTAGGGAATTTCGAAGCCCAATGCGTCGGCCGAATCCAGAAGGCGCTGGGTGTGCTCCTCGACCTTGAAGATGCGCCCGTCGTAGACCCGTTCGCCTTCGAACACGCAGCTTGCGTAGTGCAGGCCGTGGCTCAGCACGTGCAGCTTGGCATCGCGCCAGGGCACGAGCGCGCCGTTGTACCAGATGACTCCGTCACGATCGTCGTAGGGGATGAGGTCGGCCATGGCGCTCACGGATGGTCGGCGGGTGGACAGAAAGCAGTTGCGCTCCCTATCATCGGCCTGCATATAAGTCAACGTGACTGACGTAAAGGCCGGGCCGAATCC
>JAPPKP010000429.1 GCA_028819955.1 Rhodospirillaceae bacterium
GGTGAACATGGTGTGCACCGTGCCACCGACCCCGGTCGGCGCCAGCCCAATTTTGCTCACCAGCCCGAGCCGCGAATGGTCCAGCAGGGCGAGGGCATCCGCCGCCGGTCCTTCGGCTTCGATCGCCACCGCCAAGCTGGGTTCAGGCGAGTGGATTTGGCTCAGCAGGGCCGTTCCGCGAGTCGCGGTGATCCCTGCGATGCGGCCGCCGCTCATCGTGAGTTCAAGCGATTCGCCGTTGAACCGCCCGGTGCCGCTCACTCCCGCCACCGGCGGCATCGGGCTCAGGTATTGGATGCTCGCGTCATCGAATGCGAGCGAGCCCGACGCCGAGGCGGCGTTGAAGCGGTCGTTCTCGAAATCGCCGGGCTCGATATCGAGCACGGCTTCGAATTGGTTAATCACGCCGTCACTGACGTTCTGCACGAGCCATTCGCGCCCGTCCGCGATAAACGTTTCGGGCCAGTAGGCGCCGAGCGAGTCGAACGGCATGTCGTGCGCCCGAAAACGACCCTTGAGGCCGATGCCGGCATCCGTCTGCCAGAACTCGCCGTCGAGGTGGAAGCTGGGGCGGTCGGTATCGACCACGAAGGAGTCGAGAACCAGCCGCGAGAGCTCGCCGTCGACCGAGCCGGCGGCGGCCAGCCGGCGCACCGGCACCGTCGCGGGAAAGATCGCGGGCAACGCGACCTCCCCCTCCCCGCCCGTGATATCGAATTCGACCCCGCTGAGAATGCCGCCGGGCGCCGTATCGAACGCGATGGTCCCGGAGAGCGGGACGCGAAGGCCGGCGAACTCCGCGAGCTCCGGCTCTATGAAGGAGAGCTTCACCAGATTGAGCCCGGAGAAGCCGATGGCGGCGCTCCCCATCTTGCTCTCCCGGTGTTGGAACAGCTCCACCTCCAGATGGGTCTCCAGGTCCCGCACCTGAAGGTCCGCCGACAGGTGCCCGAGGATCGCGGCGGTGTCCAGATTGAGGCTCAGGTCGGCGCGTTGCACCGTCCAGGTGAAGTCGGTTGTCTCGTCGATCAGGACGATGGTGGCATCGCGAAGACTGACCCTTTTCAGCCGCGACATCGGGTGATCCTCGCGGGGCGGGTCGAGCAGATCGGCGACCAGAGAATCGGCCGCGTCGTCGTCGCTCATCCCTGCTTCGTCGTCGCCGGCAAGGCGCACTTGCCCGCCCGCGTCGCGAACCAGGGCGAGGTTGAGCCCGATCAGCTCGATCGACGTCGGCGCGATCGACCCGCTCAGCAAGGCCGCGCCGCTCAATCCCAACGACGCCGACGGCACCGCCGCCAGGGTGTCGCCTTCCGAATCGGCGATGCGGAGATCGGTCAAGTGGACTTCGAGCGGCTCGCCCCAGCCGGGCCAGACGAGAACGGTGTCTTCGAACTCGAAGTGATAGGGGAGGTCTTCGCCCTCCAGCGCCTCCTGGATGTAGGGAGAGAGGAATCCGAGCGAGAGCGGACCGGTCGACAGTCGCCATGCGGCCAGGCCGAAGAGGATGGCGAGCACACCGAACAGCGCGCCGAGCGCCTGGAGAGCGATTCGGGCCGTCGAGCTCATGTCGATGATCCGGAGACGGCCGCCAGTGCGCCCCCTTTGGCCCCCTTTGCCTCTTCCCCGCAGCGATCCTTGTAATACAATCGGCGCACGGTGTCGCGACTGCCCTTCCTGACAGACGATGCGATTTGTCCCGAGCCAGCTTCGGGCGAACGCGCGCGCGCGGGCTGCGAGGACTGGCTCGCGGCGGCCGTCTCGTCAGGCGGAGACGAAGAGTCGTTCGCAAGAGCCCTCGCTGGCGATGGCGGGGCGCGTGCCTTCCTCGACGGCGTGTTCGGCAAAGCCACTGCCCTCGGCCGGGCGCTGGCCCGCGAGCCCGCCCAGCTTCGCCTGGTGGCCGAGCAAGGCCCCAATGCTGCGTTCGCGAGCGTGCTCAACGAGATATCGGCTGCCGCAGACCTCAGTGGCGACCGCCACGTGTTCGCCCGGATGCTGCGGAGTGCCAAGCGGCGGGCCGCGCTCACCGTGGCGCTCGCCGAGCTGGCCGGCGCTTGGCCGCTGGATCGGGTCGCCGCAGCCCTCACCCGGCTGGCCGATGCCGTGCTCGCGAGCGCGCTCGACCGCTTGCTCGGGGAGGCCGCCGCACGGGGCACTCTCGCACCCCCAAAGCAGGATGAGCCCGCGGCATCCGGGCTGACCGTGTTCGGCGTGGGCGGGCTCGGCGCGGGCGAGCTCACCTATTCGAGCGAGCTCGGACTGCTCGTACTCTTCGACCCCGAACGCGTGCGTCACCAGGGCCGGGGCGAGCCCGCCGAAGCCCTGCACCGCCTCGTGCGCGATCTCGCCGCCCTGCTCGGCGAGCGCTCCGACGACGGCTGCGTCTATCGCACCGACCTCAAGTTCAGGCCCAACATGGGCGCCACGCCGCTCGCGCTCTCGACGGCGGCTGCGGAGCAGTACTACGAGAGCCACGGGCAGAACTGGGAGCGCGCCGCGATGATCAAGGCGCGCCCGGTCGCGGGCGACATGGCGGTCGGCGCCGACATGATCGAGCGGCTGCGCCCCTTCATCTGGCGCAAGTATCTCGATCTCTCAGCCATCCAGGATATCCAGTCGATCAAGCGGCAGATCAACGCCGAGCCCAGCCGCCAACACTTCGACGTCGCCGGGCACGACATCGAGCGCGGCCGGGGCGGCATTCGCCGGATCGAGCTCTACGCGCAGACGCAGCAGCTCATCTGGGGCGGCCGCGACGACTCCTTGCGCTCCCGCGCGACCTGCGATGCGCTCGAGGCGCTCGCCGCCGCCGGGCGCACGAGCGAGAGGGCGGTGGACGCGCTGATCGATTCGTACCGCTTCCTCCGCCGGCTCGAGCACCGCCTGGAGATGATCGAGGACGAGCCGAACCTGCGGGTTCCGGAGGACCCCGACCGCCGCGCCGCCATCGCCCGCCTCATGGGCTTCGCCGACGAGGCCGGCTTGGCCGATGCGCTGCGCACCCATGCGGGCGCCGTGGAAGGGCACTATGCCGCCCTCTTCGAAGACGAGCCTGCGCTCGGCGACGAGAGCGGCAACCTCGTGTTCACGGGCACCGACGACGACCCCGACACCCTCGCGAGCCTGGAGCGGATGGGCTTCGGCGATGCTTCGTCCGTTTCGGCGACGGTGCGCCGCTGGCATCACGGCCGGATCCAGGCAACCCGCAGCACGCGGGCGCGCGAGCTGCTCACCGAGCTCATGCCGGCCTTGCTCCGCGCGCTCTCCCACACCGCCGATCCCGACACCGCCTTCCGCAAGCTCGACGAGTTCCTCGCCGGGCTGCCGTCGGGGGTCCAGCCCTTCCTGCTGCTGCACGACAACCCCGCCCTGCTCGCCCGGCTTGCCGAGATCCTGGGCAGCGCGCCCCGCATCGCCGAGCACCTGAGCCGGAGCCCCGACCTGCTCGAAGGCCTTATCAGCGGCGACCTGCATCAGCGGCTGCCGGACCGGGACGAGCTGCTCGGCGACCTCGCACAGGCGCTCGCGCCCGCCGGCGACTACGACGACGTGCTCGATGGCGTGAGGCGCTGGCAGCACGAGCGCGAGTTTCAAGTGGGCATGCAGATTCTGCGGGGCGACGTGGCGGTGGACCGGTTGTCCGGCGCGCTCTCGGATATCGCCGACACGGTGATCGAGACCCTGCTGCCGCGCGTGCACCAGGATTTCGCCCGGCGGCACGGCGCGGTGCCGGGCGCGACCTTCGCCGTGCTCGGCATGGGCAAGCTGGGCAGCCGCGAGCTCACCTTCGACAGCGACCTCGACGTGGTCTTCCTCTACGGCGTGCCGGCCGGTGCGGACGTGGCGTCCGACGGCCCGCAAGCCCTCGCGCCCAGTCATTACTACGCCCGCTTCACCAAGCGCCTGTCGAATGCCATGAGCGCGCTCACCGCCGAAGGCCGCCTCTACGAGGTCGACACGCGCTTGCGCCCCGCCGGCTCCTCGGGACCGATCGCCACCGAGGCCGCCGCCTTCCGCCGCTACCACGAAGAGGACTCCTGGACCTGGGAGCACATGGCGCTCACGCGCGCGAGACCGGTGGCCGGCGATCCGGACCTCGCTGCGGCGGTGATGGCAGATATCCGCGCGGTCCTCTGCGCCCCGCGCGATGCGGACGCGCTGCTGGCCGACGTCGCCGCCATGCGCGAGCGCATCGACGGCGAGCGCCACACCGAGAACCGCTGGCGCCTCAAGCACGTGCGGGGCGGCCTGCTCGACCTCGAATTCATCGCCCAGTACCACCTGCTGCGCCACGCCGCGCGCCACCCGTCGATCCTGGTCCAATCGACGCAGTCGATGTATCGCCGGCTGGGCGAGGCCGGCGTCCTCGCTGCCGACGATGCCGGCGAGCTTGCCGAGATGCTCGCCTTCCTCCAGCGCCTCCAGGGGCTGCTCCGGCTCACCGTCGGCACCAACCGGGAGGTCGACCGCTTCACCCCCGGCGTTCGCGAGACCCTCGCGCGGGCCATGGGGGTCGACGACTTTGCCGCCCTTGAGGAACGGATCGTCGCCATTCAGGATCGCGTCCGCGCCGCCTATCATCGCCTGGTCGCGGCACCTGCGGCGGCGCTCGGCCCCAAGCACGAAGAGTGAGAGGAGATCCGACATGACGACGGCGATCGAAGCCGGCAGCCCGGCGCCTGGGTTCACGGCACCCACCAACGACGGCGGCTCGCTCAGCCTCGACAGCCTGCGCGGCAAGGCGGTGGTGCTCTACTTCTACCCGCGCGACGACACCCCCGGCTGCACCCGCGAGGCGCAGGAGTTCACTGAAGCCCTGCCCGAATTCGCCGCGGCCGGCGCGGAGATCGTCGGCGTCTCGAAGGACACCGCCGCCAAGCACGACAAGTTCAGGGCGAAGTACGGCCTCCCCTTCACCCTCGTTTCCGACGCCGAAAGCGACATCTGCGAGCGCTACGGCGTCTGGGTCGAGAAGAAGAACTACGGCAAGACCTACATGGGCATCGAGCGCGCGAC
>JAPPKP010000228.1 GCA_028819955.1 Rhodospirillaceae bacterium
CGCGCTGGGCCAGGTAGTCGTTCACCGTGATGACGTGCACGCCCTTGCCTTCGAGGGCGTTGAGATAGACCGGCAGCGTCGCCACCAGGGTCTTGCCCTCGCCGGTCGCCATCTCGGCAACCCTGCCCTGGTGGAGGACGATGCCGCCGACGAGCTGCACGTCGTAGTGGCGCTGGCCGAGCGTGCGCTTCGCCGCCTCGCGCGTGACGGCGAAGGCCTCGACCAGCAGGTCTTCCAGGGTCTCGCCGTCTTCGAGCCGCTTCCTGAACGCAGGCGTCTTGGCGCGGAGCTCCTCGTCGCTCAACGCTTCCAGCGAGCGCTCTAGGTCGTTGATGGCGCCGATCTGCGCGGCGTGCGCCTTGACGATGCGCTCGTTGACCGTGCCGAAGAGTTTCTTGGAAAGGCCCTGAAGCATGGCATCATCCCGACAGCCACCGCCTGCCGCCGCCCGCAGCGACGCCGATGACCGAGAGATAGGCGCGCGCTCCGGTCCTGTCAACGCAGGCGGGATATTCGTCTCGCTCGGGCTCTGCCTGTATGGTTGCGCGGCTCGCCATCAGGAGAGGTCGATGACCGCGATATCCCCGCTTGCGCCCGCGCGCTTCCCCGACTTGCCGCCCGTTCCAGGGGTTCGGCTCGCCGCCGCCGAGGCGCGGCTGCGATACCGGGGCCGCCCCGATCTGCTGCTCGCGTCGTTCGCGCCGGGGACGACGGTCGCCGGCACGCTCACCCGTTCGCACACGGCGGCGCCGCCGGTGCACTGGTGCCGTGCGCTGCTCGGGGAGAGCGAAGGCACTGCGCGCGCGCTGGTGGTCAACGCGGGCAATGCGAACGCCGCGACCGGGGAGCAGGGCCACGCCGCCGTGCTCCGGACCGCCGATGCCGCCGCCGCGCTGGTCGGCTGCCGGTCGGGCGAGGTCTATGTCTCCTCGACCGGCGTGATCGGGGAGCAGTTGCCGGTGGAAAAGCTGACCGCCGCGTTGGCCCCGCTTCAAGCCCGCCTTGCGGACGATTCCTGGCCCGATGCCGCCGCCGCGATCATGACCACGGACACCTACCCCAAGGGCGCCTCCGCCGCGGCCGAGATCGACGGCGTGCCGGTGGTCATAAACGGGATCGCCAAGGGCTCCGGCATGATCGCGCCCAACATGGGCACCATGCTCGCCTACGTGTTCACCGATGCGAGCCTGCCGGCGGCGCTGCTGCGACCTCTGGTCCGGCGCGGCGTGAACCGCTCGTTCAACGCCATCACGGTGGACGGCGACACCTCGACCAACGACACCTGCCTGCTCTTCGCCACGGGCGCCGCGCGGCACCGGCGGATCGCGCGGGCGGGCGACCCACGGCTCCGGGAGTTCCGCGCAGCGCTCGAAGCCGTGCTGACCGACCTGGCCCAGCAGATCGTGCGGGACGGGGAGGGGGCCCAGAAGCTCGTCTCGATCACGGTACGCGGCGCGGCGTCGGAGGCTGCGGCGCGCAAGCTCGGGCTCGCCATCGCCAACTCGCCGCTGGTGAAGACGGCGATCGCCGGCGAGGATCCCAACTGGGGGCGGATCGTCGCCGTGGTCGGCCGGGCCGGCGTGCCCTTCGAGCAGGAGCGGCTCTCGATCTGGCTCGGGGCTGAGCGTGCGGCCAAGGACGGCGTGGCCGACCCTGGGTTCGACGAGCCGGCGGCGGCACGTCACATGAAGGGGCAGGAGGTCGAGATCGCCGTCGAGATCGGCGCGGGCCCCGGCTCGGCCACCGTCTGGACCTGCGACCTGACCCACGGCTATATCAGCATCAATGCCGACTACCGCTCCTGAAGGGGAGCTGCCGATCGTTCTCGTGGCGGCGGTCGCGCTGGTCGATGCCGATGGCCGCGTTCTGCTGGCGCGCAGGCCTCCGGGCAAGGCGATGGCAGGGCTCTGGGAGTTTCCCGGCGGCAAGCTCGCGGCTGGCGAGACGCCGGAGCAGGCGCTGATCCGCGAGCTTCGCGAGGAGCTCGGGATCGATACGGAGCAGAGCTGCCTGGCGCCCCTCGCGTTCGCCTCCCATAGCTACGACGACTTCCACCTCCTGATGCCGCTCTATGTCTGCCGGATCTGGAACGGCTTCGTGACGCCGAAGGAAGGGCAGGAGCTCCGCTGGGTGCGGCCCGCGCGGCTCCGCGATTACCCGATGCCGCCGGCCGATGCGCCGCTCATCCCCGTGCTGCGCGATCTCCTCTAGCCCATGAAGATCGTGGCGATCGAGATCACGCGCCACCGCATTCCGCTCGACCCGCCGGTGCCGGTCTCGTGGGACAGCAGGCCGCGCGAAAGCTTCACGATCAACCTCGTTCGAGTCCTCACCGATCAGGGGCTGGAGGGCGTGGCTGCCGGCGACTCCATGGGCGGGTTCGCCGAGCACGCCGACCTGTTTCTCGGCCTCGACCCGCGCGACATCGAGCGCCACCACGCTGTGCTCGACAATCTCTGCTTCCACTATGGGCGCTGGTGGCCGCTCGACCTCGCGCTGTGGGACCTGCGCGGCAAGATCGAGGACGAGCCGGTGTATCGCCTGCTCGGCGGCCGCGATGACCGGGTGCGGGCCTATGCCTCGACGGCGCTCAGGCGCGACGAGGCCGAAAGCCGCGAGACCGCGCAAGTGCTCGTCGCCCAGGGGTTCGGAGCCATCAAGCTGCGCTTTTCCACCGATGACTGGCGCCGGGACATCGCGCGGGCCGCTGCGGTGCGTGACGCCGTGGGCCCCGGCATCGACCTGATGGTGGACTGCAACCAGGCCTGGCGCATGTCCTGGGACACCGCTCCGTCGTGGGACCTCGCGACCGCCCGCACGGTGGCGCACGCGCTTGCCGAACTCGACGTCTACTGGATGGAGGAGCCGCTGCATCGGGGCGACTACGCCGGCATGACCGCACTACGTGCGGAGACGGGCGTGAGGATCGCGGGCGGCGAAGTGACCCGCGAAACCCACGAGTTCCACACCCTGATCGAGCGCGGCTGCCTCGACGTGCTGCAGCCGGACTGCGTCTTCGTCGGCGGCATCACGGGATGCGCGCGCATCGCCGCGGCAGCGCGCGAGGCCGGTCTGATGTTCACGCCGCACACGTGGGGCAACGGGCTGGGGCTCCTGGCCAATGCTCACCTGACGGTCGGCGTCGGCGGCGCGCCCTACCTGGAGCTCCCCTTCGATCCGCCGCACTGGGTGCCGGCGCAGCGCGACTTCGGCCTCAAGGAGACGATCGAGCCCGACGATGACGGCTGGTTGACGCTACCGGATCGCCCAGGCCTCGGCGCCGCGCTCGACGAGGACGTCTTGCGGGACACGCTGATTGACGGGGCGGGATGACACAGGTGCCCGCGACCGCCATGATCCGCCTCCCTGTCCACGACCGCCGAGGAGTTGCCGGTGACCGATGATCTTTGCTTCACGCCCGCCACCGAGCTCAGCCCCCTGATCCGGCGCAAGGAGCTCTCGCCGGTCGAGCTGATCGACGCAGTGCTGGCCCGTATCGAGGCCTGCGAGCCCCGCATCAACGCCTTCTCCACGCTCACCGCCGAGCGCGCGCGGGAGGCCGCGCGACGCGCGGAGGACGCGCTGATGAAGGGCGATGCCGAAGGTGCGCTCTTCGGCTTGCCCGTCACCATCAAGGACCTGACCGAGACCGCCGGAATCCCCACCGAGCGGGGATCCCATTCGCTGAAGAATCACGTGCCGACGGTGGACGCGCCGGTCATTCCGAGGCTCGAGGAGGCCGGCGCCATCGTCCTCGGCAAGACCACCACGTCGGAGTTCGGCTGGTCAGGCGTGAGCAACAGCCCGCTCACCGGCATCACCTCCAACCCCTGGAAGGAGGGCTACAACACCGGCGCCTCCTCCGCCGGGGCCGGGGCTGCCGCGGCGGCGGGCTACGGGCCGCTGCACCAGGGCTCGGACGGCGCCGGCTCGATCCGCATGCCCTCGCACTTCAGCGGCATCTTCGGCCTGAAGCCCACGTATGGGCGGGTGCCCAACTGGCCGGTGCCGAACAACGACCAGGTCTCCCACGTCGGGCCCATGACCCGCACGGTGGGCGATGCCGCGCTGATGCTGCAGGCGATGGCCGGCCCCCACCCGTGGGATCACACCAGCCTGGAGGCTCCACCTGCCGACTATCCGGCCAGGCTCGACGACGGGATCGCGGGGCTCAAGGTCGCCTTCAGCCCCGACCTCGGGCACGCGCGGGTCGACGCGGACGTCGCGGCGCTGGTTCAGAGCGCCGCCGAGGCGTTTCAATCGCTCGGCTGTACCGTGGAGAGCCCGGCGCTGCCCTTCGGCCCGGAGGGGCCGGAGATCATCCGCCTGCTCTGGCCGATCCATCTTCACGCCTACCGCCCGCTGCTCGACGAGTTCGAGGAGCGCATGGACCCCGGCCTGGTCGCCTGCATCCGCGCGGCGGACGGCGTGACCGGCGCGACCTACCTTGAGACACGGGCGCGCAAGCTCGCCTACGTGGAGGCCGTACATCGCTTCTTCGAGGAGTGGGACCTGCTGCTGACGCCGGCGGTCTCCGTGGCGGCGTTCCCGGCCGAGCGGCTGCAGCCCGAGCACTGGCCGTCGCATCCGTGGGACTGGATCGTGTGGGCCGAGTTCTCCTACCCCTTCAACTTCAGTCAGAACCCCGCCGCCTCGGTGCCCTGCGGCTTCACCGATGCGGGGCTCCCGGTCGGCCTGCAGATCGTGGGCAGGCGCTTCGCCGACCTGACGGTGCTGCAAGCGGCTCGCGCCTTCGAGCAGGCGCGACCGTGGGCGGACAAGCGGCCGGCACTGTAAGCGTCGGCTTTTGTAGCGCCCGCAGGCAAGGCGATCGCGGCGTTGCTTGCCGGCTCCCGGCGCATGGGGCTATAAGGAGCCCGCGCGGAGGCGAGGTTCACGCCGTCATCGCGCGCCGGTCGGAGTGTAGCTCAGCCTGGTAGAGCACCGTCTTCGGGAGGCGGGGGTCGGTGGTTCAAATCCACTCACTCCGACCATTCATTTCAA
>JAPPKP010000024.1 GCA_028819955.1 Rhodospirillaceae bacterium
ATCTCGTCGATCGTGATCCTGGCGATGGGCGTGACGGTCGTGGGATGGTGGGCGCCGCGTCGGGACCCTTCGGTCTCGTTCCTCTGTGGTATTTCGCACCAAAGTCGATCAAGGCCTGGGTGCTTCTCTCGGCTGCCGGCGCACTGGCGATCCTGATGGCGGCCTTCGCGCTTGCCGACCCCGACAATGTCTGCGTGACCAACGGCAGCTTTATGGCATCGCAGATCGCCAATGGGCTGGTCATGGGAACGATCTACGCCCTGATGGCGATGGGGCTCACGCTGATCTTCTCGATCCTGCGCCTGGTGAACTTCGCCCACGGCGAGTTCTACATGGTGGGCGGAATGTCGGTCTATTACGTCTCCGCCGTGTGGTTGCCCGAAATGCCGCCCGCGGCTGCAGTGCTGGTGGCCTGCGGGATCACGTTCGTTATCGGCGCTGCCTTCGAGCGCATATTCCTCTCGCCCATGTACGACAGCCGCGTGGAACGGCCGATCGGATATGCCGTGCTCGCGACCTTCAGTCTGGTCTACTTCCTGCAGTACTTCGTCCAGGCCCTCGCCGGCGCGACCCCGGTCAAGGCCCAGCGCTTCTTCGACTTCCCCATCATGCGGCTGCCGAGTGCCGAGGACCCCTGGCTTATCAAGACGAGCAAGGCGAACCTCCGGCTGTTCGACACCGTCTCCGTCTCGAACCCGCGGTTCACCGCCGCGGCCATATCGGTGCTGGTTCTGCTCGCGCTCCTCTTCTTCCTCTACCGGACGTGGTGGGGCAAGGCGCTGAGGGCCGCGAGCCAGGATCGTCAGGCTGCGGCGGTCGCCGGGATCGATCCCGACAAGATGAGCATGCTGGCCTTCGCCCTGGGCGGCATGCTCGCGGGCCTCTCCGGCGCCGTTCTCGTTCAGGCCTTCTCCTGGGTTCCCCAGGTTGGCCTGCTGGCCGCGCTGCGGTCCGGCGTGATCGTCATCCTGGGCGGTCTGGGATCGATGCCCGGCGCGTTCGTCGGCGGCATCATCGTAGGCCTCGCGGAGGCGGCCGGAACGGGCTGCATCCCCGATCCCCAGCGCGCGGCGTCCTACGTCCCGGCCTATGGGATGCTGATCCTGACGCTGACCCTCCTGCTCAAGCCCACCGGCTTGTTTGGGCGGCGGGAGTAGCCGGTCCGTGAGACGCCACATCCCCGCCACCGCGCTCGGCATCGGGATGGTCTTCCTCGTCGCCTTTCCTCTGGTGTATGGGGCGTCGGACTACGACTACATCATGCACCTCTGGATCACCGCGTTCTTCTACGCGATCCTGGCATCGAGTTGGTCGCTGCTGGCGGGATACGCGGGCCAGTATTCATTCGGCCACATGGGCTTCATGGCGCTGGGCGCTTATACGACGGGGCTCTTCAACAGCTATTTCGTTCTGACCAGCGCTGCGACGGGAACCTGCTTCGAGTTTCCGTTGGGCAGCTGGTACTTCGTGGTGCTCGACCCGATCGGGGTTAGCGCGTCGCCCTACAGTTGCCTCGACGCGGCGCGAGACGCCTGGACCGTCAACGTCACGGTGACCAAACCCTCCCTCTGGTTCGGCATCCTGTTCGGCATCCTCGTGGGGGGTGTCTTCGGCTGGCTGGTTGGCCGCCTCGTGCTCCGCCTCCGGGCCGCCTACCTCGCCCTTTTCACTCTCGGCTTCTCAGAAATCCTTCGCGTAATCCTGAACGCGGAGATCGGCGTGACACGGGGCCAGGCGGGCCTGGTGCTCGACCCTCTCTTCCCGGAAGGGCTCTCACTGTTAGGTGCCGATTTCGACGCGACCGACAAGCTGCCGACCTACTACGTGATGTTCGCCCTGCTGCTGACCTGCATCGCCGTGATGATATGGCTGGAACGATCCCGCTTCGGGCTCTTCGTGCGCTCGCTCCGGGATGACGAGGTCGCGGCCGCGGCTCTCGGCGTCCACACGGTGCGCTACAAGCTTTACACCTTCGTCGTGACGTCGATGATCGCGGCGGCAGCCGGCGCCGTTCAAGCCCACCATATCGGTATCGTTACGCCGAACATGCTCATCGTCATCCAGATGGGGCTGGTCGTCGCCATGGCGATCGTCGGCGGGCTCGACAGCATCGTCGCCGCGGCGGTGGGCGCCGTCGTGATCTACTTCCTGCTCGAATTCCTGAGGAACGACTTCACGATCGGTGGGGTGACGATCGACATGACGATCTGGCGGCTCGTCTTCTTCGGCGCCATCGTCATGCTGACGCTGCGCTTCCAACGCAACGGACTGCTGCACGCATTCATCATGTGGTGCACGCGCGCGGGCGTTGCCGAAGAGATTGCCGCCAAGCGCATGGTGGGGCAAGAGCGGCCGGGGAAGGAGTGAGCCCGCCGTGACAAATCTGCGCGTCAACCGCGTCCACAAGCACTTCCGTGGCCTGCATGTGCTCAAGGGTGTCAGCTTCCAGGTGCAGGGGGCGGAGCTGATCGGCCTGATCGGCCCCAACGGCGCCGGCAAGACGACGCTAACCAACGTGCTCGACGGCGCGATCAAGCCGTCGAGCGGAACGGTCTATCTCAATGGCGCGCGCATCGACCACCTTCCGCCTTACCTGGTGGCGAAGGCGGGGATCGGCCGGACCTTCCAGGTCACGCGCTCGTTCCGGCGCATGACCGTGCTCGAGAATCTATACGTGCCGGCGCTCGCCATGAATCCGGGCAAGAGCCGCAAGCACTTTCGCGCGCAGGCGATGGAGCTTCTGGTGTTCCTCACCATCGATCACCTGCGCAACGAATACGCCCGGGCGCTATCCGGCGGCGAGCAGAAGCTGCTGGAGCTGGGCAGGCTACTCATGCTCGACCCGGAGATCGTCATCCTCGACGAGCCCTTCGCCGGCGTATATCCGCCGTTGACGGAAGTGATATACCGCTACATCCAAGAGGTGAACGAGGCCGGCAAGGCGATCATCCTGATCAGCCACGAGATGGAATCCATCTTCACGCTGTGCCGCCGCCTCCTGGTTCTCAACTACGGCGACCTCATCGCCGATGGGGATCCCGAGACGGTCAAGACCGATCGCGCCGTCATCGAGGCCTATCTCGGCGAGGAAGAAGACAGGTCGGGAACCAGGTCTCTGCAGCAGGAGGCCCCCGACCGTGCTTGAGGTCAGGAACCTCTACGTCGGCTACTACCGAGATCTCAACATCCTGCGGGATCTGACGCTTGCGGCCCGGCCCCGGCAGATCACCACGATCCTCGGCGCCAACGGCGTGGGCAAGTCGACGATACTGAAAGCGATCTACGGCTTCCTGCCGCCTAACGATGGCGAGATCCTGCTCGACGGCGAGAGTATCCTGCGCATACCCCCGCACGGCCGCATCCTCAAGGGCCTCGCCTATATCCCACAGCAGCCCGGCATCTTTGGCGATATGAGCGTGGAGGAGAATCTCGAAATCGGCGGCTGGACCTACCGCAGGAATCGCCGCCTCGTGCGACAGAGGATCGAGCAAAACTATGAGCGCTTTCCGACCTTGCGCGAGAAGCGCAGACAGGCCACGGGCGAACTCTCGGGCGGGCAGCAGCGCATGGTCGAGATCGGCCGCACCCTGATGTCGGAGCCTCGGGTGCTCCTGGTCGACGAGCCGACGGCAGGCCTCGCAAAGATGCTCGCGGAAGAGGTGTATCGGATGCTCGTCGATCTGCGAGACCGAGATGGTCTGACGATACTGCTGGTCGACCAGGAGATCCGTCAGGCGTTGCGCATCGCCGACTTCGTCTACGTTCTCGAGCGCGGACGCAGCAAGCTCGAGGGGCCGCCCTCTGCGTTCGACGACCTCGAACGGGCGTTCTGGATCGGGTGAAACCGCTGTCTGCCGTAATCGAGCTAAGCCATGATGCCACGGAGCACCGCCGAACGCACTCTCTTCGTGTCAAGTTATCGTGTCATCAGCGACTATTCATATCTCGTAAACATAAAATACAGCGTCTTAGTGTAAAGCACCGGGACAGATTGACGTGCGAGCTCGCGCCGCCCTTCAATAGTCCTGCGTAGTCAAACTAGATTCCGAGTGAGGTCTGGGTACCGCTTACCCATAACGCCGTCGAACGCGGGCACGGGAGCACAGTCATCGAACGACGACTGAGCTTCGCCTCCAACACCGAAAAAGGCTCTCGGTTCGACGGAAAGCCCCGAGGCCGCGCATCGCTGTAGCTCACGCATCCGCCGAGCTCGACGCCCGTTTCGGTCTCGGTGTCGCCCCGTCGTTGCGCAGCCCAGGCTCCAGCGAGGGACGCAGGAGCGCGCCCTCCAAGCCGAACATCGGCCCTGTACTCTCCAGATCAGAATCGGGTTCTGTCGCCTCCGTTAAGAGCAAAAGCGACTAAAGCGACATTCATTTCCATCAGTCTGTCTGTTCGTGCATTTTTATCTTTGAGAATCTTTGCTGCACATCGACCCCGGTATCGTTCAAAACGTCCCAATAACCCATAGTGACTTCCGGCACACTAAGTACTGGGAGAATACAACGTCCAACATTTTCAACATGGTGACTAGGACAAATCGTCGCCACAAGAAGCTCATACCGTTCGTTCCCATATACTGTTTCCGCTATACTCAAGGGATCCGAATCACTCAGCTCTATCTCTTGCCATCCCACAACAACCTGCGGAATCCATACACTCTTTCCAGTTGGCACTTCCGCTGTCCTGCCCATTTCCTGAATCACATGCTGATTCCCGGCTATAAGTGCACCCGCTATTACTGAATCGTAGTCAGCTTCATAACTAAACTGATCCGCTACAATATCACTTATGGCTGTAAGTTTTGTTGTTGAATACATATAGCCAGGAAGCGATGAAGCCATGTAACGCGATGACAATGAAGGTTCAAAGTAGACCCGATCTTCCGGGTAAATTGTATTCGCGTCCAAAGCATACTGTCCAGACCCTTCGTGAAATACTCGCATTTTGGACCAATACGACGCGTCTCCAGTTACTTTATGCGCTATACTAA
>JAPPKP010000423.1 GCA_028819955.1 Rhodospirillaceae bacterium
CAGGCCTTCGTCGACAGCTCCATCTCCAAGACCATCAACTGCCCGGAGGAGATGGAGTTCGACGACTTCAAGGACGTCTACATGCGGGCCTACGACCTCGGCTGCAAGGGCTGCACCACCTATCGACCCAACCCGGTGACCGGCGCGGTGCTCGAAAGCGCATCTGGAGCGGAGGAGGGGAGCGACGCCACGCCCGCAGCCGCCAATGACGCTCAGCCAACCGTGGCTGCAGTCCAGACCCTGCCGGCCGCGCGGCAGAGCGAGCTCCCGTTGGAGCCGCCCCCGGCCCGGCCCCGGGATGCCTTCGAGGCCGGTGCGGTCATCCACATAACCCGGCCGTTGGAACGGCCGGAGGCGTTGCACGGCAGCACCTACAAGATCCGCTGGCCGGAGAGCGACCACGCCATCTACATCACGATCAACGACATCGTGCGCGACGGGCGCAGGCAGCCCTTCGAGATCTTCATCAACTCCAAGAACACCGAGCACTATGCCTGGACAGTGGCGCTGACGCGGATGATCAGCGCCGTCTTTCGCCGAGGCGGCGACGTGTCGTTCATCGTGGAGGAGCTCAAGGCGGTCTTCGACCCGAGAGGCGGCCAATGGATGGGCGGCCACTACGTGCCCTCGATCCTCGCCGCGATCGGCGGCGTGATCGAGCAGCACCTGGTGAGCATCGGTGCGCTCGCGCCGCCGGAGGCCGCGCAACTGCAACCGCCTGCGCCGGAAAACGGCGACACGCCGGCACGGGCAGTGCGGTTCTGCGGGCGCTGCGGGCAGCCCGGCCTCCTGCATCGGGAGGGCTGCGACCTCTGCCCCGCCTGCGGCTACTCGAAGTGCGCTTGAACCCTTAGGGCGCTCTGACTACCGTTCTTCGGACCGAGTCCGTCCATGGGAAGTTCAATGAGGCGCGTCCTCTTGGTGGCGGCCGGTGTCGTCGTCACAATTGCGATCGCGGTAGCCGGATACACCGGCTACTGGTTCATCGCTGCGGGCGAGATCGGGGACCGGATCGACGGCTGGGCCGAGAAGCAGCGGGGGCAAGGTCTCGAGATCGAGACCGGTGGAACGTTCGTATCCGGCTTCCCCCTCCGCTTCGAGGTCACCTTGCGCGACCCGCGTATTCACGACACCCGGAACGGATGGCGCTGGGCCACCGATTCGCTGCGTGCCGAGGCCTCTGCCTGGGACTTCAGCGAGGTCACCGTCTTCCCCGACCGGCGCAATGCGGTCCAGGTTCTTCTCGAGGGCGGCGAGTGGCGCGAAGTCGATGCGCACATCGACGACGGGAAGCTCGTCGTCAAGCTGGACGATGACCGGCGCTTCAGGGAGGTCGCGCTCGACCTGCAGGGTGTGGAGGTCGCCGGCGCGTGGCCGGAGAGGGTTGCCCAGATCGGCAGCCTGCAGGCCGTTGGGGTTGCCATCGACGACGACGGGACCGGCGAGCAGGTCCTGAAGACCTCGATTGCCGTGCGCGATGGGGTGCTCCCGAGCGACCTCGCCGAAGGACTGGGCGAGACCCTCGATTTCCTCGACATCGACGCGAGCGTGGTGGGGTCGATCCCGAGCGAGCGCGGCACCAGCGAGGCGATCACCGCCTGGCGCGACGCCGGCGGCACACTGGAGCTGAACGACTTCCGCGTGCGCTGGGGGCCGCTCGGGATCGAATCGGCGGGCACCATCGCGCTCGACGGTGCGATGCGCCCCATCGCCGCGCTGACCGCCGACATTATCGGCTACGGCGATGTCATCGACGCGCTGATCATGAGCAACATGATCCCGCTCGGCGATGCCTTCATCGCCAAGGTCGCCTTCAACATGCTGGCCGAGAAACCGGAAGACGGCGGCCCCCCGGTGCTGCGCGGGGTGCCGGTGACGGCGCAGGACGGCACGCTGACCGTGGCTACGATCAAGGTCGCCGAGCTGCCGCCGTTGCCCCTGGAATAGAGCGGCGCGGGGAAACCGCGGCAGGGCCGAACTTACGGCTTGGCCAGGACCCCGCCGTCGACGATCAGCTCGGTCCCGGTGATGAACGACGCTGCGTCCGACAGAAGGAACAGCGTGGCGTTTGCCATGTCCTGGGTGGTGCCGACACGGCCGAGCGGCACCGCCGCTTCGGTCGCGTCCTTGAGCTCGGGCTTGTCGACCCAGCGCTGCTGCATCGGCGTCATCGTGGGGCCCGGCAATATCGTGTTGGAGCGGATGCCGTCGCCTGCGAACTGGATCGCGATTGACTTCGACATCGCGATGAGCCCCGCCTTGGAGGCCTGGTAGGCATCCTGGGGCGCGTCGTCGCCGCGCACGCACTGGATCGTCGAGACATGCACCATCGCGCCGCCGCCGGTCCGCTTCATCAGCGGTATCGCATGGCGGGCGGTGAGCGCCGCACCCTTGAGGTTGATCGCGAGCACGTCGTCCCACACGTCGAGGTCGATATCCACCAGCGAGCGGTCGCGGCCGAGCAGCAGGACGCCGGCGGCGTTCACCAGGTAATCGAGCCGGCCTGCTTGCTCGTGGCAGTCGGCCATGGCCTGGGCCACGTCGGAAGCGGAGCGAAGGTCGGCCTGCACGTAGCGGGCGCCCGCCGGCAAGTCGTCGGGTGCGGGCTTCACGTCGAAGAGCGTCGCCTGCGCCCCAGAGCCGATCAGATCGCGCGCGATCTGCAGCCCCATGCCGCCGCCTGCGCCGGTCACGAAGGCGTTGCGGCCGCTGAAGTCGGCCTGCATCTGGGTCATCGGATCCTCCGTCGGTCAGGTGACGCTTTAGCCGCAATCTCGACCAACCCGCAAGCTGTCACGCGCTATGGCTCCGTGACGCGTATAGTGGAGCAAGTTCCGGCGCACCGCGATGGCGGGGCATGAAGGGAGCGGCGGTGAACACATGCGTGGGCTCGACCGCAGGCTGAGCGTCGCGCCGATGATGGCGCGGACCGACCGCCACTGCCGCTACCTGCTGCGGCTTATCAGCGCACGCACGCTCCTCTACAGCGAGATGATCCACGCCAACGCGGTGCTGCGCGGCGATGCCGACCGGCTGCTCGCCTTCGACGACGCGGAGCATCCGGTGGGGCTCCAGCTCGGCGGTGCGGAGCCGGAGGCGCTCGCCCGCACGGCCGAGATCGGCCAGGCCTTCGGCTACGACGAGATCAACCTCAACGTCGGCTGTCCGAGCCCCCGCGTCCGCAAGGGCCGCTTCGGCGCCGCCCTGATGGAAACGCCCGATCTGGTGGCCGACTGCGCGCGCGCCATGATCCGCGCGGTCGATGTTCCGGTCACGGTGAAGTGCCGCATTGGTATCGACGGCCGGGGCGCCTACGAGGACCTCAGGGCTTTCGTCGAGACCGTCGCTGCCGCCGGTGTAACGAGCTTCGCCGTGCACGCGCGGATCGCGGTGCTCGACGGCCTGAGCCCGGCCGAGAACCGCGAGATCCCGCCGCTCCGCTACGACGCGGTCTACCGCCTCAAGCACGAGCTGCCTGCGCTGGAGGTGATCATCAACGGCGGTGTCGCCAGCCTCGACGAGGCAGACGCGCACCTCGCACTGGTCGACGGCGCCATGATCGGGCGCGCGGCCTACGCCGACCCCGCCATGTTACGCGAGGCCGACTACCGCATTTTCGGCGCGCCCGATCGCGCCATGCCGAGCCGGCACGATATCGCCCGCGCCATGCTGCCCTATGTGCGCCGGATGAGCGCGGATGGCGTGCCGCTCCACCACATCACCAGGCACATGCTGGGGCTGTTCGCAGGTCAGCCCGGCGGGCGCGCTTGGCGCCGAGCGCTCGGCGGTGGCAGCAATCGCCCCGGTGCCGGCGCAGAGGTCGTTGAAGAGGCGCTGGCGCTGGTGCCGGAGCCTGCCCACCACCATGAGGCCAGGCACTCCGGTGCAGTGCAGACCATGACCCTGGCGAGAGTTCCGGGTTAGGATTGTGGGACCGCGGCCGGCCTGGCCGCGAATTGCATGTGCGGGGACAGGGGGCGATGGCGAGAATTGGCGTCGACGTCGGGGGGACGTTTACCGATCTCATCCTGGAAACGGATGGTCCCGCGAACGGCAGCGGCCGGGTCTTCGTGCACAAGGTGCCGAGCACACCGGAGGACCAGTCGCTCGGGGTCATCCAAGGTGTCCGCGAGATTTGCGCCGAGGCCGGCGTCCAACCTGGCGATATCGAGCAGATCGTTCACGGCACGACCATCGCGACCAACACGGTGATTGAGTACTCCGGCGCCGAGGTCGGAATGCTCACCACCCGGGGCTTCCGCGACATCCTGCACATGGCGCGGCACAAGCGGCCCCACAATTTCTCCATGCAGTTCGACGTGCCCTGGCAGTCGCGTCCGCTGGTCAAGCGCCGCAACCGCATCCCCATCACCGAGCGCATCCTGCCGCCGGACGGCCGCATCGAGGTCGGGCTCGACGAGGACGAGGTGCGCGCCGCCGCCGAGCTTCTGAAGTCGCGCGAGGTGGGCTCGGTCATCGTCTGCTTCCTCTTCGCCTTCCTGAACGATGAGCACGAGCTACGCGCCAAGGAAATTGTGAAGGAGGTGATGCCGGACGCTTACGTCGGCTGTTCGTCCGAGGTGGTCGATGTAATTCGGGAGTACGAGCGCTTCTCGACGGCAGCGATGAACGCCTTCATCGGCCCGCGCACGTCCTATTACCTGAACAATTTGGCGACGGCGCTGCAGGATAACGGCGTCGATGCCCAGATCCGCGTCATGCAGTCCAACGGCGGCGTGACCACGCTTGCCGGTGCCGCCGAGCGTCCTGTGACGATCCTCATGTCGGGGCCCGCCGGGGGAGTCATCGGGGGGCAGTGGGCGGGCGACATGTCGGGTGTGCGCAATCTGATCACCGTCGATATCGGCGGCACCTCCGCCGACATCAGCGTGGTGCCGGATGGCGAGGTCCGCATCATGAATCCGCGCGACACGCAGGTCGGCGGCTACCCGATCC
>JAPPKP010000132.1 GCA_028819955.1 Rhodospirillaceae bacterium
CCCACCACGTTCCCTACGGCTATGCCCGGCGCCCCCCTGCGCGCGGCCTGCCGGGGCACCCCCCCCCCCGCCAGCGCGGGCCCGAAGGCCACGACAGTGGCCCCGATGAGCAGCGGCGAGACGTGCAGCCGCCGGGCCAGCGAGACCGAGCCCCGCACCAGCGCCTCACCGCCCACGAAGAGCAGAATGAACCCGCCGATGAGCTGGATATGGGTCAGCGGGTCGAGCATCTGCCTCTATGGCTCGCGGCGGCAGGCGCGCCGCCCGGCTCGATGGCGAAACGGCCGTGCGGCTGCGACGGGTCGGGTACGAGCGTGACGGGGATGCCGAGCCAGCGCGCCAGGACGTCGTCACCGGGCCGGGCCAGCGCCTCCAGCAGCGCCGGCGTTGCGTGGAGCGTCAGCGCCCGCGCCCCGCTTGCCGCCTCGCGCCGGGCGGCGAGTGCTAACTCGTGGGCTATGGCTTCCAGCCGCAGCCTGCGGCCGCCAAAGGCGCCGGCCGTCGACTCGGTCAGTGCCTGACGCAGGCTCGGGCCGAGCCTTTGGCGGTTGACCTCCACCACGCCGCCGGCGGTGACACCGAGCACGCGATGGGGAGTCCGGTCGGCCGCGAGCGCGCGCTTCAGCACCTCGATCTGAACCTCTCGCCGGCGGGCTCCGCCGCGGCCCGCGAAGTCGATGGCGATGAGGCCGCCCAGGTTGCGCAGCACGATCTCGCGGCCAGCGGCCTCGGCGGTCTCTGTCGCTGCCGCAGCGGCGGCCTGGCCCGTGTCGACGTCGATGGCGCAGAGCGCGCGGGTCTCCTCCACCGTAAGCCGGGCACCGCCGGGGATCACGACCTCAGGCTCGAGCGCCGCCTGGAGCCGACCGGCGCAATCGTGCCGCTCGAACAGCGGCAGCGCGGGATCGGCAAAGGAGAGCGCCGGCGCAAGGTCGGGTGCCTCCTTCGCCGCCAGCGTCCGCGCCCGCTCAAGAACCGCGCGGTCGTCGATGGCGATGCACGTCGTCCCGACCGGCGCCACGTCGCGCAGCAGGCGGCCGAGCAGCCCGCCGGCGTGCCAGAGGCGTCGGGGCGTCCGGTCGCGCCGGGCTGTGGCCTCGATCTCCCGCCAGCGCGCGGCCAGCGTGGCGACTTCGGGCGGCACCGCATCCGGGCTCGCGGCGGCGGCGCCCCTGATCGCCAACGCGCCGCCGGGGATTTCGATCCCATTCAATGCCGCGCCCAGCGCCCGCTTGATCTGCGGATCGCGGAGACGGCGCGAGAACGTGAGCCCCCGTCCGCCGGGTCGAAAGACGGCGTAGCGGCCCGCCAGCGCCGGGCGCCGCGTGGCCCGCGCGCGCTTGCCCTCATAGGCATCGCAGACCACCTGCACGATCGGCGGCCCGCCGTCGGCGTCGAGCGTCCCTGCGCCTTGCAGGAACGCTTCCTCACCCTCGCCGATATCGAGGACGCAGGCGTCTATGCCCGACATCCGGCCGAGCGGGCGCGCCACGTGCACGTCGCCGATGCGGCTGGGGCTCGCGGACCACTCGACGAAGAACGCGACCGGCCTCCCGCCCGCGACCGCCGCCGCCAGCATGCCGTAAGGGCTCGCGGTGATGAGTAGCTCGTCGCCCATCGCCTCGGTCACATGGGGCCGAGGGGCCGGGGCGGCAAGCCGAGGCCCACCAGCAGCCGGTAGGTCTCGTGTAGCGGCAGCCCCACCACGTTGGAATAGGAGCCGCCCACGAACCGGACGAAGGCCGCCGCCCGCCCCTGGATGGCGTAGCCGCCGGCCTTGCCCCGCCACTCGCCGCCGGCGAGATAGGCCTCCATCTCCTCCGCCGAGAGCCGCTTGAAGGCGACGGCGGTGCGCACCAGCCGGCTCACCGCCCGGCCCGCCGGGTCGATCACCGTGACCCCGCCGCAGACCCGGTGGCGCCGGCCCGAGAGCAGCGAGAGGCAGCGCCGCGCGTCCACGTCGGTCTCCGCCTTGTCGAGGATGCGCCGGCCGCACGCCACCACCGTATCGGCGCCGAGAACGAAGGCCCCCGAATGACGCGCCGCGACCGCCTCCGCCTTTGCCCGTGCGAGCCGCGCCGCGTGCGCCTCCGGCCGCTCGCCGGGAAGCACGGTCTCGTCGAGCGCCGCGGGCTCGACCGTGTCCGGCGCGTAGCCGATCTGCTCCAGCAGCGCGCGGCGGCGGGGCGATGCCGAGGCGAGCACCAGAGGCGGGCGCGGCGGGATAGGCGTCACGCTCAGACCACCGGCGGGCGCGGCGCGCCGAAGCGCTCGCGCAGCTTCGCCATGAGCCCGTCGCGCACGTCCCGATAGGCGAACAGGCGGGTCTCGCGGTTGCCCTCGACGATGCTGGGGTCGAGGGTGTGCCAGAACTCGATCTCGCAGTGGGCGGTGCGGGTGAGCTCAATCGCCCTGTGCTGCGCTTCCGGCGAGAGCGAGACCACCATGTCGAATGAGTCGCTTTCGAGATCGTCGAAGGTCTTGGGCCGGTGGCCGCCGATATCGATCCCGATCTCCGCCATGACGAGAACCGCGAAGGGATCACGCCCGCCGCCGCGCCGCACGCCTGCCGAATCGACGAAGAGCCGGGTGCCGAAGAGACTCTTCATCAGCCCCTCCGCCATGGGCGAACGCACGGAATTCCAGGTGCAGGCGAAGAGGATACTGCCGGGGAGTACGCTCATGGCGAGCAAGCAGACTAGAGCCGGACATGCAGCGCATGGACGAGGGTGAACAGCGCCCGCGCCGTCGTCTCGTCGATATCGATGGTGCCGGCCAGCTCGCGGCGGATGATCTCGGCGCCGTCGTTGTGGCAGGCGCGCCGGCCCATGTCGATCGCCTCGATGCGCGAGCGCGGCGCGGTCCTGATCGCCTCGTGATAGGTGTCGCAGATCGTCGCGTAGTCGCGCAGCGTCTGGCGCAGCGCGGCCAGCAGCAGCACGGCCTGGACCTGCGGCACGCCCATGTCGTCCTCGACATCGAGCAGCAGCCGCCCCTCCTCGCGGCCGATGCGCAGCCGGTAGGGGCCGCCCGAGCCAGCCGTCGGCGCGAAGCTGTTCTCCTCCAGCAGGTCGTGAATGGCGATGCGGCGCTCGTGCTCGTAGTCCGGGCCGCGCCGAAAGCCGGCGCTCGGGTCCAGCACGACCTCCACCAGCCGGTCGGTGCCGGCCGGGTCCGTGTCCACCGTTTCACTCCGAACCGCCGCCGAGCCTGAGCGCCACCGAGAGCGCGTGGGCGTGAAGCCCCTCGGCTTCGGCGAGCGTCACGGCTGCCGGGCCGATCTGCGCGAGGCTCGCGGCGTCGCAGCCGACGAAGGTCGTGCGCTTGAGGAAGTCCAGAGGCGAGAGGCCCGACGAGAAGCGGGCGCTCCGGGCCGTCGGCAGCACGTGGTTGGGGCCGGCCACGTAGTCGCCGATTGCCTCCGGCGTGTGACGGCCGAGGAAGATGGCGCCGGCGCTGGTCACGGAATCGGCCAGCCGCGCGGGCTCCGCCACCGCAAGCTCCAGGTGCTCGGGCGCGAGCCGGTTGATCAGAGGCGGCGCCTCATCGAGAGAGCCGACGACGATGACCGCACCGTGATCACGCCAGCTCGCGGCCGCGATGTTGGCGCGCGGCAGCCGCGCGAGATGCGCCGCCGCAGCCTCCGTCACCCTATCCGCGAACGCCCCGTCGTCGGTGATGAGGATCGCCTGGGCGTCGCCGTCGTGCTCGGCTTGCGAGAGCAGGTCCACAGCGATCCATTCCGGTTCGTTGGCGCCATCGGCGACCACCAGGATCTCCGACGGGCCCGCGATCATGTCGATGCCGACGGTGCCGAAGACCAGCCGCTTGGCGGCGGCGACGTAGGCGTTGCCGGGGCCGACGATCTTGTCCACCGGTGCGATGGTCTCGGTGCCGTAGGCGAGCGCGGCGACGGCCTGCGCGCCGCCGACGCGATAGATCTCGGCGACGCCGGCGATCTCGGCAGCGGCCATGACCGCCGTATCGAGCGCGCCGTCCGGCGTCGGCACCGCCATGGCGATGCGCCCGACACCCGCGACCCGTGCGGGGATCGCGTTCATCAACACCGTGCTGGGATAGGCGGCTGTGCCGCCCGGCACGTAGAGCCCGACCGCGTCCAGCGGGCGCCAGCGGGCGCCAAGCCTCACCCCCGACTCGTCCCGGTAGTCGAGGTCCGCCGGCATCAGGCGGGCGTGGAAGGCCTCGATCCTCTCCGCCGCCTGCGCGAGCGCATCACGCACGGCCTCCGGCGCAGCGGCAGCATGGCTGGCGACCTCATCGTCCGAGAGGCGGATCGTGCCAGGCGTGAGAGCGACGCGGTCGAAGCGCGCGGTGTAGTCCAGCAGCGCGGCATCGCCGCCCTCGCGCACCGCATCCACGATCGCCGCGGCCTCGCGGTCGACATCCTCCGCCACCCCCCGCCGGGCCGCGAGCAGGGCGTCGAAGGCGCTGGCGAAGCCGGGGGCGGTGCTGTCCAGCTTATGCGCCATTCACCGCCTCGCCGAAGCGCTCGATCCAGGTCTGTAGCTCGCCAGCCCGGGTCTTGAGCGCGGTGCGGTTGACCACGAGCCGGGCGGAGACATCGGCAATATGCTCCACCTCGACCAGTCCGTTGGCGCTGAGCGTCGCGCCGGTGCCGACCAGGTCGACGATCCTCCGGCAAAGCCCCAGCCCCGGCGCGAGCTCCATTGCGCCGTTGAGCTTGATGCACTCGGCCTGCACCCCCCGCGCCGCGAAATGCCGGCGCGTGACCTGCGGGTACTTGGTGGCGACCCGCACGTGGCTCCAGCGCGAGGGATCGTCCCCGGTCGCGAGCTCCGCCGGTTCCGCCACCACCATGCGGCAGAGGCCGATACGCAAGTCGAGCGGCGCGTAGATCTCGCGGTAGTCGAACTCCATCAACACGTCGTTGCCGA
>JAPPKP010000093.1 GCA_028819955.1 Rhodospirillaceae bacterium
CGCGCCCTCGGGCGAGCTCGCGGTCAGGATCGGCGTGTGGCACTCCATGAAGCCCTGATCCACCATGTGCCGGCGGATGCTGGCGACGATGGCGCTGCGGCGCACCATGTTCTGGTGCATGCGCTCGCGCCTGAGGTCGAGGAAGCGGTAGCGGAGCCGCACCTCCTCGCCGTACTCGTGCTCGCCGTGAACGGGCAGCGGTAGCGTCTCGGCAGCGTTCTGCACCTGGAGCTCCGTGATCCGCACCTCGACCTCGCCGGTGGGAATCCTGGAGTTTACGGTCTCCTCGTCGCGCGTGACCACCGGGCCGGTCAGCGTCACCACCGTCTCCGGCTTGAGGGCCGTCACGGCGTCGAAGAGCGGCTCCCCGCTCTCGGCCACGCACTGGGTGATGCCATAGTGGTCGCGCAGGTCGACGAAGACGAGATGCCCGTGATCGCGCACGCGGTGGACCCAGCCGGAGAGGCGCACGGTCGAGCCGACATCGGACGGCCTGAGCGCGCCGCAGGTATGCGTTCGGAATCGATGCATGGCGGGAGGCCCTGTGGAGCGTGAAGCGGATTGGAGCGCGGTGCCCGGACCCGGCCGAGCCGGGCCGGAAAAGCGCATGGAACAGGCCGGCTTGTCAAGCGCAGGCCCTTCGAGTGCCGCGATTCCGCCTAGGGAAGGTCTGAATAAGTGCCCCCTGCATTTCTCAGACGCGCAAGGCGGAAGCGTGCCTCCCGCTTTTCTCACAATTTCAGTGAGTTACTGACACCGAAATTCGTGGCACATGCCTGTGCTGCGGGAACCCCTGCTAAATCAGAGGTTCCCTAGGTCACCTCAGTGCAGCGTGGCGAGGTCTTCGGCGGTCTCCTCGCCGGGCTGCTTGCCCAGGATGATCATGCTCAGCACCTGATCCTTGGTGACCTCGGCGGTGCGGTGGGTGCCGATCTGGCGGCCGTTCGTCATCACCGTGATGCGGTCGGACAGGTCGAACACGTCGTGGATGTCGTGGGAGATCAGGACCATGCCGATCCCCTCCGACTTGAGCCGGAGCACGAGGTCCTTGAAGACCGCAGTCTCGCGGTGGCCGAGGGCGGCGGTCGGCTCATCCATGATCAGGACCTTGGTGTCGAAATAGAGTGCCCGCGCGATGGCCACGGACTGGCGCTGGCCGCCGGAGAGCCGCTGCACCGGCTCCCGCAGGTTGACGAAATTTGGGTTGATGCGGGCGATGACCTCGCGCGTGGCCCGTTCCATGGCGTTGCCATCGAGGGTTGCCCAGCGGGTCATGATCTCGCGGCCGAGAAACAGGTTGGCCACCGCGTCCAGGTGATCGGCGAGAGCCAAGTCCTGATAGAGCGTCTCGATGCCAAGATTCCTGGCATCGCGGGGGTTGTGGATGGTGACCCTCTCGCCCCGGATGTAGATCTCGCCCCGATCCATGCGGTAGGCGCCGGCGAGAATCTTGATGAGCGTAGACTTGCCCGCGCCGTTGTGGCCGACGACGCCCAGCACCTCTCCGCCCGCGACCGAGACCGAGACATCCTCGACCGCATGGGTGCCGCCGAAGCTCTTGTAGATGTTGCGCATCTCGACCAGGGGCGGCGTGCTCATCGCATCCCTCGGTGGATCGGGTGACTGGCGGTCAAGCCGAGATTCTTGGACGCGCACCGGCGCCGGTCAAGCGCCCACCCGTTCGCCGCCGCTCGAATTCCGCTCACCCTACTGCGCCGCGCCCTCTTCCTTGAAGTGCGCGATGGCCTCCGCCAGCTCCTCGGTCTCCTCGCAGGAGGCGCAGATGTCCTGCAGGGTCGCGAGGTGCTCCTCGGCCTTGGCCAGATCGCCGACCATCAGATAGGCCTCGCCGATGTACTCGTGGGCGCCGAGGTGCCTGGGATCGAGGTCGAGCGCCCGGCCATAGTTCTCGAATGCGTCGTCGAGCCGGTCGAGATGGCGGTAGCTGTAGGCGAGCAGGTTGAAGACGTCCGCGTTGCGCGGGCTGGACTCGGCCGCGCGCTCCAGAAACGTCGCGGCGCGCTCCCAGTCCCTGGCCTCGATCGCCTGCTTGCCGCGTTCGATATTGCGCTGATCGGCCTGGGTGGTTGCGCTGCTCGTGCTGCTGGAGCTCCCCGCAGCCATGGCGTCTGCCGCGGGAAGCATCGCCACGGCGCCGCCGAGCAGCAGGACGGCGGCGAAAGCTCTTATGTGAATCGTCATGTCACACCTCTGCGGCTGAGTAGGGTCTTGGGCCTCGTCGGGCCTGACCACGCCGCCGGCCTCAGTGCGGCGGCTGGTAATTCGGCGGCTCGCGCATCACCCCGACATCGTGGATGTGGCTCTCGCGCAGGCCCGCCGCCGAGACCCGCGCGAACTGGCAGTTGCGCTGCATCTCGGCGAGCGTGGCGCAGCCAGTGTAGCCCATCGCCGCGCGCAGGCCGCCGACGAGCTGGTGGATCACCTGGCTAAGCGGGCCCTTGAACGGCACTCGCCCCTCGATCCCCTCCGGCACCAGCTTGAGCCGGTCGCTGATCTCCGCCTGGAAGTAGCGGTCGGCCGAGCCGCGCGCCATGGCGCCGAGCGAGCCCATGCCGCGGTAAGACTTGTAAGATCGCCCCTGGTAGAGGAACACCTCGCCGGGGCTCTCTTCGGTGCCGGCGAAGAGCGAGCCGATCATCGCGCAGTCGGCGCCGGCCGCAATCGCCTTGGCGAGATCGCCCGAGAACTTGATGCCTCCGTCGGCGATCACGGTGACGCCGCACTCGCGCGCCACCTCGACCGCGTCGATGATCGCCGTGAGCTGGGGCACGCCCACACCCGCGATCACGCGCGTGGTGCAGATGGAGCCCGGCCCGATGCCCACCTTGATCGCATCGGCGCCGGCGTCGATCAGCGCTCGCGCGCCCTCTGCGGTCGCGACGTTGCCGGCCACCACCTGGGCATAGTTGCTGAGGGTCTTGATGTCCTTCACCGCGCGCGCCACCGCCTCGCCGTGGCCGTGCGCCGTGTCGACAACGATGAGGTCGCATTCGGCGTCGAGCAGCGCCTCGGCCCGCGCCAGCCCATCCGCGCCGACGCCGGTCGCGGCACCCGCGCGCAGCCTGCCATGCGCGTCCTTGCAGGCATGGGGAAAGGCCTGTGCCCGCTCGATGTCCTTGACCGTAACCAGGCCGACGCAGCGATAGGTGTCGTCCACCACCACCAGCTTCTCGATCCGGTGTCGGTGGAGCAGCCGCTTCGCCTCGTCGCGGTCCACGTCCTCGCGCACCGTGATGAGGTTCTCGGCGGTCATGATCTCGCGCACCGGCCGATCGGGGTTGGTCTCGAAGCGCACGTCGCGGTTGGTGAGGATGCCCACCAGCCGGCCGCTGTCCTTCTCGACCACGGGGATACCGGAGATTCCGTGCTCGTCCTTGAGACGGAGCGCTTCGCTCACCGGACGATCGGGCGCGATGGTGAGTGGGTTGACCACCATGCCGGCCTCGAACTTTTTGACCCGGCGCACCTCCTGCGCCTGGGCCTCGGGCGTCATGTTCTTGTGGATAATGCCGAGGCCGCCCGCTTGCGCCATGGCGATGGCGAGGCGGCCTTCGGTCACCGTGTCCATGGCGGCCGACAGCAGCGGAATACCGAGGCCGATCTCGCCGGTGACCTTGGTGCCGACCGTCGTCTCTGTCGGCAGCACCGTCGAGGCCGCGGGAATCAGGGTCACGTCGTCGAAGGTGAGCGCTTCTCGAAGCTGCATCGCGACCCCTATCGAGTTGGCGCGCACTATACACAACTGGCCAAGGCGGCCAAGCGCTCAGAGAGGCGGCAGGCTCGCGATGAGGCCTTCGTCGGCGACCAGCACGGCGCCGTAGAATGCGGCGGAATCCTCGGTCGAGAGGAAGAGCGCGGTGCTGGCGATGTCCTCGGGTTCGGCGAAGGCGCGGCCGCTCGGGTTGAGCCGCTCGAAGCGCCTGACCATCTCCTCGTTCTCGGGCTCGCGCATCCAGGCGTTCATGGGCGTGCGCACGTTGCCCGGCGCGATTGCGTTAACGTGGATACCGTGGCCGGCGAGCTCGGTGCCGAGCGAACGGGTGAGCAGGATCACGCCCCCTTTGCTCGCCGCGTAGGCCGAAGATTGCGAGAGCCCGATGACTCCTGCCACCGACGCGAAGTTCACGATGTGGCCGCCGCCGGCTTCGATCATGCCCGGCACCACGGCCCGACACACGTAGTAAGAGCCCTTCAGGTTCGTGTCGACGATGCGGTCGAAGGCGGCGGGATCGCTCTCGGTCACCGGATTCGCGTGCCAGATGCCGGCGGCATTGACCGCGATGTCGATCGGCCCGATCTCTTGCGACGCTCGGGCGGCCGCGTTGTCCACCGCCGCCGCATCGCTCACGTCGGCGACCAGGCTAACCGCCTGCCCTCCCGCGCCCTCGATCTCCTCGGCCACCGCATCCAGCACCGCTTCGTCCGCCTTGTCGAGCAGCGCGATGCGCGCGCCTTCCTCGGCGAACCGAAGCGCGACGGCACGACCGATGCCTGAGCCCGCGCCCGTCACCAGAGCCGCACGTCCCTCGAGCCTCACCGCTGCCTCCCGCGTACTGCCCGGCATCGAAGCCTAGTCGTGCGGCGGTCCGGCGCACAACCGGGCGCGTGGACGGTCATTGACCGTGCGCCTATAGTGAAATCCCCGGCGCTCGGCAGACAACAGACGAAGGCCCGATGGCGTCCGGTTCAGAATGGGAGGAGTGGAAAGATGCTAGGGAGATTGTTTGCTCTTCTGGCGCTTGGCGCGTTGGTGGCTGCGCCGTTGGCCCATCAACAGCAGGCGAAGGCTGACGACCACGAGGTGGTCATCGGCTTCGCGATCGCGCTCAGCGGCTGGATGAACCAGTACGACGGCCCGCCCTACCAGGGCTCGCTGATGGCGAT
>JAPPKP010000436.1 GCA_028819955.1 Rhodospirillaceae bacterium
CTTGATTTCGCAGAGATAGCCGTCGAGCTTGCGGAGCGCGTCGTCGCTGCCGTCGGTGGCTCGGATGCCGCAATCCTGGTCGAGCCCGATGGACGCGGCAAGCTCCAGAATGCGCGCGCTCAAGGGCGCACACCGGCGGGGATCCACCGAGGCGGCGTCGAAGAACTCGTCCACCAGCCGCTCCAGCTCCTCCAACGCACCGTGGCTGCCGGCGCGGGTCAGCGGCGGCGTCAGGTGATCGACGATCACGGCCGCGCCCCGCCGCTTGGCCTGGCTGCCCTCGCCGGGGTCGTTCACGATGAAGGGATAGACGTGCGGGATGGGCCCGAGCGCGGCCTCCGGAAAACACTCGGCGGAGAGCGCCAGCGCCTTGCCCGGCAGCCACTCCACGTTGCCGTGCTTGCCCACGTGCACCACCGCATGGGCGTCGAAGGCGGTGCGCAGCCAGGCATAGAAGGCGAGGTAGCCATGGGGCGGCGGCAGGTCGGGGTCGTGGTAGCTCTTCTCCGGATCGATGTTGTAGCCGCGCGCCGGCTGGACCGCGACGACCACGTTGCCGAAGCGGACGGCAGGGAGCGCGAAGCTCCCGGCGTCAGGAAGAAAGAAGGGGTCTGCCTCCGGCTCGCCCCACCGCTCGCCAACCGCCGATCGCACAGTCTCGGGCAATGCGGCGAAGAAGCGCGCGTAGTCGGCGAGAGGGAACGTGGTCTCGGCGGGCCGAGACGCGGCATCGGCGGCGTTGGTGGGGCCTGCCTGGAGCCTGGCCATCAGCGCGGCACCGTCCGCCGGCGTGTCCTCCACCCGGTAGCCGGCCTCGGCGAGGGCGGCCATGATGCGCACCGTGCTCGCCGGCGTGTCGAGGCCGACTCCGTTGCCGATGCGCCCGTCGCGGTTGGGGTAGTTGGCGAGCACCAGGGCGACGCGGCGCTCCGCCAGCTCCGCGCGCGCGAGGCGCACCCAGGCGGCGGCAAGCTGGGCGACGAAGCGGCAGCGATCCTGGTTCGCCTCCGAGACCACGATGGGCGCTTCGGTCGCCTCGTCGAAGCGCGCCTCGGTCTTGAACGCGACCGCACGGGTGAGAATGCGCCCGTCCACCTCGGGCAGCGCCACGTTCATGGCGATGTCGCGGGGCGAGAGGCCGCGCGTGGCCTCCGCCCACTGCCGCTCCGTGGCGCCGGCGAAGATCGCCTGCAGCACGGGCACGCCGGCCTCTGCAAACGGTGTCTCCTGCGGCGCGCCGGGGCGGGAGACCGCAAAGCCCGTGGCGTTGAGCACGATCGCGGGCTCGGTCGTGCGCATGAGCGTGGCGATCAGCTCCGCCGCCGGCGCATCGCGCAGGCTGGTGACGAAGATGGGCAGCGCGTCGAGGCCCGCGTCGCTGAGCGCCGCCACCAGCGCGTCCACCGGTGCAAGCGAGCCGGCCTGCAGCAGCGCCCGGTAGAAGACCACGCACGCGCGTGGCGTGCCGGCGCGCCAATGGCGTGCCAGCGCTTCCAGGTCGAGCACACCGTCACCCGGCCAGTAGAGGCCAGCGCGGGGCACCGGCCGGGGCGGGCGGTAGGCTGTGTCGTGACCGATCAGCGTTGCGGCGTAGCGGAGCGCGTCCGCGGCGTTGTCGATGCCGCCCTGGGTGCAGTAGCGCCAGAGCATCTCGGCCGCGTCCGGCGCGAGGGTGCCGCGCGCAGCCAGCCCGGCATCCGGCTTGTCGTCGCCCGGCAGCCAGGCGATGGGAATGCCGTGCTCGGTGCAGACGGCGGTCAGCCGCTCGACGCCATAGGGCCAGTAGCTTTCGCCGCCCAAGAGCCGCACGATGACCAGTCGGGCGCCGGCGATCACCTGCTCGGCGTAGCGGTCGACCGAGAGGTTGTGGCCGAGCTGCATCAGGTTGGCGAGGCGGAGCGTCGGCGCGCCCGCGCCGAGCTTGGCGTGCGCCTGGGCGAAGCAGGCGAGCTCGGTATCGGCGGCAGAGAGCAGCACGATGTCCCCCGGCGATTGGCCGAGGTCTACGGCCTCTCCGCCGTCCTCGATGGCGCCGGGCTGCGCCGCGAGCAGGTGCAAGGCCGGGCTCCTAGCCCCGGATCGCGGCTTCGACAGCCGGGCGGTCGAGCGGGACGAGGCCGATCACGACCAGGCGGCTCTCCCGCGCTTCGCCGGGGCGCCAGTCGCGGTCGAAGTGGCGATCCACGCGGGTGCCGACCGCCTGCACCACCAGCCGCCGCCGCTTGCCCGCGACATCGAGGAAGCCCTTGGCGCGCAGGAGGCCGTGGGCGTCCGCCGCGGCGCTGAGACGGGCAGCGAAGGCGGCCGGGTCGTCGATCGTGCCGGGCGCCATGACGAAGCTCTCGAACTCGTCGTGGTCGTGGGGCTCGTCGAGATCGTCGTGGTGCGAGCGGCGGCTCGCGAGATCGTCTTCCGCTGCGGCATCGAGGCCCAGCAGCAGGTCGGGCGGCACGCGCCCGTGGGCCGCCTTGACCACGCGGGCGCCGGGGCGCAGGTGCGGCATCATGCGCGCTTCGCCGTCTTCGGCGCCGCTTGCAGCCAGCAGGTCGGTCTTGTTGAGGATCACCATGTCGGCGCAGCCGATCTGATCCTCGAAGACTTCGGCGAGCGGCGACTCATGGTCGAGGGCGTCGTCGGCCTCCCGCTGGGCCTGAAGCGCGTCTTCGTCCTCGGCGAAGCGGCCCTCCGCCAGCGCCGGGCCGTCCACCACGGCGACCACGCCATCCACGGTGAGCCGGGTGCGAATCTCGGGCCAGTTGAAGGCGGCCACGAGGGGCTTGGGCAGCGCGAGGCCCGAAGTCTCGATCAGGATGTGCTCGGGCGCGGGCTCGCGGGCAAGCAACGCCTCGATCGCAGGCACGAAGTCGTCGGCCACGGTGCAGCAGATGCAGCCGTTGGCAAGCTCGACGATATCGGTCTCGTCGCAAGCCTCGTCGCCGCAACCCTGCAATACCTCCTGGTCGATGCCGAGATCGCCGAACTCGTTGATGATGAGCGCGATGCGCCGCCCGTTCGCGGCGCCCAGCGCGTGGCGGATCAGGCTGGTCTTGCCGGCGCCGAGGAAGCCGGTGATCACGGTCGCGGGTATCTTCTGGTTCTGCATCGCGCCTCACATGGTCAGACGGGTCCACCCGGTGCCCTCGTGGCCGAAGGCGAAGTGCGCCGGATGGATGATCTCGGCCAGGATTTCCAGGGACTCCACGAGCCTCGGCCCTGGTCGGTTGAAGAAGGCGTTGCCGTCGGTGGCGTAGACCGCGCCGGCCTGTACTGCACGCAAGCCGCTCCAGGCGGGATCGGCGAAGAGCGCGCGGCCGTCCGCCACCGTGCACGGCAGGTCGTAGCCACAGGGCATGAGCACGATCGCGTCGGGATCGGCGGCGGCCACCGCTTCGACGGTGATGCGTGGCGAGTGGCTGCCGTCGGCGCCCAGGGTGTCGATGCCGCCCGCGAGGGAGACCGGCTCCGGCACCCAGTTGCCGGCGGTCATGGGCGGGTCGCTCCACTCGACGGTGAGCACGCGCCTGCGCGGGAGCGCCTTGGCGCGCTCGGCGATCGCCGCCACGCGCGCAAGCAAGCCGTCCCGGATCGGCCGGGCATCGATGCCGAGGGCTGTGCCCACGCGGGCGATGTCGTCCCAGACGTCGCCCAAGCGCATCGGCGCGAGCGAGACGATCTGCACCGGCGCCTCCAGGAACTCCGCCGCCGCAGCCTCGACTTCGGAGAGCCCCACTGCGCAGACGTCGCACTGGTCCTGAGTCACGATATGGCTCGGGCGCGCGGCGCGCAGGACCTGGGTATCGAGGTCGTAGAGGCTGAGCGCTGCGGCGAGCAGCTTGCCCACCTCTTCGTGGATCGTGCCGCTCGGCTTGCTCGCGTCGATGCGTGCGCGGGTGCAGGCCGGCGCCTGCGCGACCTCGGGCGGCCAGTCGCATTCGTGGCTGCGCGCGACGATGCTCTCCGCCTGGCCCAGGGCCGCGACGATCTCGGTCGCGCTCGGCACCAGCGAGGCGATGCGCAGGTCGCTCACGACGCTCTCACGGCTTGAGCGTCAGCGGCAGGCCGGCGGCGACGAAGACCACCCGCTCGGCGGCCTGGGCCACGGCCTGGTTGAGCCGCCCGGCATGGTCGCGGAAGGCGCGCGCCGCGGCGTTCTCCGGCACGATGCCGAGGCCGACCTCGTTGGAGACCAGCACGGTGCGCCCTTCGAGCCGGCCGAGGCATGCGACAAGACGCTGGGTCTCGGCGGCGATGTCGCGGCCGGCCTCCATGAGGTTGCTGAGCCAGAGGGTGAGGCAGTCCACCAGCAGCGCGGCGCCGGGGCGGCTCTCGGCCTCCAGTGTCTCGGTGAGCGCGAGCGGCGCCTCGACCGTGCGCCAACCCGGCCCGCGCCTGGCGCGGTGTGCCGCGATCCGCGCTTCCATCTCGGCGTCGCGCGGCTCGGCGGTGGCGATGTAGAGCCGGGGGCCGGCGTGGTCGTCCAGCAGCGCCTCCGCATGGGCGCTCTTGCCCGAGCGGGCGCCGCCGAGAACGAGGGTGATGCGCGCCGGGGGTGGCGCCTGGTCCAGACCCGCCATGATCCTCCCTCCGAGGACGTTGCAGCCCTGCCGCGCAGCCGGTCTCCTGGCTCGGGGTCGTCGACGGGGCCCCGGCCTTCCCGATCCTTGCGGATCAGTGGCCCGCGCGATGCGCACGGGGTCCGTCTCGCCGCTTACAGTTGCGGGGGCAGCGCCGGACTGGCCCGCGCCTCTCCTGAGGGCGGGCGTCACCGGCTTCCCACGCTGCGTGACGGGCCCACGCTAACGCACGCGGGCGCGAAATGCCACCTCCGAACGCGCACCTCCGAACGCGCACGTCTCTGAAGGCTCGGGCGCCCGCACACGACGCAGATGGCGTAGTC
>JAPPKP010000237.1 GCA_028819955.1 Rhodospirillaceae bacterium
GACCTCAACGACCTGGATGCGACGCGCGCGGCCATCGGCGACGAGACGGCGGCGCTTCTGGTCGAGCCGATCCAGGGCGAGGGCGGCATCCATCCGGCGTCTGACGAGTTCCTGCAGGGGTTGCGCGCGCTCGCCGACGAGGCGGGACTGGTTCTCATCTTCGACGAGGTGCAGTGCGGCGTCGGCCGCACGGGGCGCCTCTTCGCCCATGAGTGGGCAGGTGTAACCCCTGACATCATGGCTGTCGCCAAAGCGCTGGGGAACGGCTTCCCCATCGGCGCCTGTCTCGCGCGGGAGGAGGTTGCGGCGGCGATGGTTCCCGGCAGCCACGGCACCACCTTCGGCGGCAACCCGCTGGCGACCGCCGTGGCCAACGCCGTGCTCGACGTGGTGCTCGCGGACGGGTTCCTCGACACCGTGCAGAAGAACGCCGCGCTGCTGACCGAACGGCTGACTGCGCTCGCCGGCAACAAGAGCGTCTACACCGGCGTGCGCGGCCGGGGCATGATGCTGGGGCTGGAGTGCGTCGTGCCCAACATGGAGCTCCTGGGCGCGCTGCGCGAGAACAAGGTGCTGGCGCTGCCTGCCGACAGCAACGTGCTGCGCATGCTGCCTCCGCTCAACATCGGCGAGAGCGAGATCGACGAGGCCTGCGATGCGCTCGAGCGGGCCTTGTCCCAGGTGGGGTCGTGACCCAGCCGCGCCACTTCCTCGACTTCGACGGGATCGACGCCGCCACGCTGCGCGCGACCATCGACCGGGCGCGTACGCTCAAGGGGCGGAACGGTGCCGCCCCGCTCGCCGGGAAGACGCTGGCCGCGATCTTCGAGAGTCCGTCGACGCGGACGCGAGTCTCGTTCGAGGTCGCCATGGACGAGCTCGGCGGCAAGACCATCACCATGACGGCTGCCGACATGCAGCTCGGGCGCGGCGAGACCATCGAGGATACCGCGCGCGTGCTCTCACGCTACGTCGATGCCATCGCACTGCGCACCCGCTCCCACGAGACGCTAAAGGCGCTCGCGGAGGGCGCGAGCGTGCCGGTCATCAACGCGCTCTCCGACCGCAGCCACCCCTGCCAGTTGGTGGCCGACGTGATGACCTATGAGGAGCATCGGGGACCCATCGCGGGCCGCACGGTCGCCTGGCTGGGCGACGGCAACAACATGGCCGCGACCTGGGTGCAGACCGCCGCGCACTGCGGCTTCAGCCTGCGCCTCGCCTGCCCGGCTGCCTACCCGCCGGAGCCCGAGATCGTGGCCTGGGCGAAGGGTCGCGGCGCCGACATCGAAGTCGGCACCGACGTGGCCGGCGCGGTGACCGGTGCCGACTGCGTGGTGACCGACACCTGGGTGTCGCTGCACGACGACCCCGCGCGCAAGGGCAACGTGTCGTTCGAGCCCTTCCGGGTCGACGAGGCGGTGATGGCGATGGCGGCGCCCGACGCGATCTTCATGCACTGCCTGCCGGCGAAGCGCGGCTGCGAGGTGACCGACGCGGTGCTCGACGGCCCGCAGTCCGTGGTGTTCGACGAGGCGGCCAACCGGGTCCCCGCGCAGAAGTCGATCCTACTCTGGTGCCTTGAGGGCGGCTGAGTCCTTTCCGCCCCGCCGCCTCTTCTCATCGGTTCCGATATCCGACGCCCTCCTCGAGCGTCGCCAGCAGTGGATCAGCCCGCATTGACCGGCCGCAAGCGCGGGCCATAGAGTGTGCGCCCTTCCCAACAGCGCACGCCCGACGCCCCCGATGAAGGCCCTCTCGGACATCGTGATGCTCGACCTGACGCATATGCTGTCGGGCCCCTTCGCGGCGATGTTGCTGGCCGATCTCGGTGCCCAGACCATCAAGATTGAGCCGCCGGGCAGCGGCGAGATGACCCGCGGCTTGCTCGCCGACGATCCCCGCTACGCCTACAAGGGCATGGGGCCGTATTTCCGCACCCTCAACCGCAACAAGAAGAGCGTCTGCATCGACCTGAAGCGGGACGAGGGGCGCGCCCTGTTCCACCAGCTCGCGACCGAGGCGGACATCGTCGTCAACAACTTCCGCCCGGGCGTTCCTGAGCGGCTCGGCATCGACCACGCGACGCTCGCCGCGCTCAACCCCCGCATCGTCACCTGCAGCGTGACCGGCTTCGGCGAAGAGGGGCCGGACTGCGACCGCACCGCCTTCGACGTGGTGGCCCAGGGCTATGGCGGCGGCATGTCGATCACCGGCGAGGCCGGTGGGCCGCCGATCCGCGCGGGCGTCCCCATGGGCGACCTCTCCAGCGGGCTCTTCGGCGCGATCGCCATGCTGGCGGCGCTGCACGCGCGCGAGGCCACCGGGCGGGGCCAGCACATCGACCTCTCCATGCAGGACTGCCAGGTCTCGCTCCTGAGCTACATCGCCGCCATGCACCTGCTCTCCGGCGAGGTGCCGCGCCAGTTCGGCAACGCGCATCCGATCTATGTCCCCTACAATGCCTTCCCGACCGGGGACCGGTGGCTGATCATCGCGGTGGTGAAGGACGACCAGTGGGCGCGGCTGAGAGACGTGCTGGGGAACCCGGCGCTGATGGATGCGCGCTTCGACGGCTACGAAGGCCGGCGCGACCACCGGGAGGAGGTGGACGGCGGGATCACGGCGGCGCTCGCGGCGCGCGGCTGCGACGCGTGGCTGGCGACGCTGCGTGCGGCCCGCGTGCCCTGCGGACCGGTCAACGACGTGGGCCATGCGCTTGCGGACGTGCAGGTGCAGGCCCGCGACATGGTGGTCGAGATCGGACACCCGGACGGCGGCTCCTTCCGCACCACGGGCAACCCGATCAAGCTGAGCGAGACGCCTTGCGACAGCTACGATCCGCCGCCGCTGCTCGGGCAGCACACGGACGAGGTGCTGAGCGGCCTCTGCGGCAAGAGCGCGGCCGATCTTGCGCGGCTCCGCGAAGCTGGCGTGATCGCCTGACGAACACGAGCAAGCCTAAGGAAACGAACCATGGCTGACGTCATTACCGTGCACGAGGTGGGGCTCCGCGACGGGCTCCAGAACCAGCCGCGCGTCGTGCCGACCGAGGGCAAGCTGCGCCTGCTGGACGCCTTGCTGGATGCCGGCCTCCAGTCAATCGAGGCCGCGAGCTTCGTCTCGCCCAAGGCGGTGCCGCAGATGGCGGACGCGGCGGCGATCTTCGCCAACCTGCCGCAGGACCGCGGCGCCGGCTACGAGGCGCTGGTGCCCAACGAGAAGGGCTACGAGCGCGCGGTGGAGGCCGGCGTCACTACCGTGGCGCTGGTGCTCGCCGCCACCGACACCTTCAACCGGCGCAACATCAACATGTCCCTGGACGAGGCGATCCGGGTCAACGAGGCGGTAATCAGGCGCGCGAAGGTAGACGGGGTCCGCGCCCGCTCATATCTCTCCGTGGTCGCCGCCTGCCCCTACGAGGGCGTGGTGCCGCCCGAGACGGTGTTCGACCTCGCGGCACGCATGTTCGACGCGGGTGCAGACGAGCTGGCGCTGGGGGATTCCACCGGCGCCGGCACGCCGCCGCAGATGGCCCACCTGTTCAAGACCCTGGCGCATCGCTACGGGCCGGAGCGCCTCGCCGGGCACTTCCACGACACCCGCGCCATGGGGCTCACGCTAACCTGGGTCGCCATCGAGTGCGGGATTCGCAAGTTCGACAGCTCCATCGGTGGCCTCGGTGGCTGCCCCTTTGCGCCGGGTGCCACCGGCAACCTCGCGACCGAGGACCTGGTGTTCATGGCGACCGAGGCCGGTTTCGAGACCGGTATCGACGTGGGCGGCCTGCGCCGCGCGGTCGCTGTCGCCGAGGAGCTGACCGGCCAGGCCCTCGGCGGCCGGATCACGCCCTTCCTGGATTCAAGAGAGAAGCGCGCCCGCGCCAACTAATCCGTGCCGAAGAGGCGATCGCCCGCGTCGCCCAAGCCCGGCACGATATAGGCCTTCTCGTTCAGCTTCTCGTCGAGGCTTGCCGCCCAGACCTCGACGCTCGCGTGCTTCTCGTTGAAGGCGCGCATGCCCTCGGGCGCTGCGACCATGGCCATGAAGCGGACGTTGCTGTCGTCGATGCCGTTCCGGTTGAGCAGGTCGACCGCGTAGGAGGCGGAGTAGCCGGTGGCGAGCATCGGGTCGACCAGAATGAAGAGGCGATTGGTGTCCGCCGGGAGCCGCACGTAGTACTCCACCGGGCGGTGGGTCTTGGGGTCGCGGTAGAGCCCGATGTGGCCGATCGGTGCGGTCGGCAGCAGCTCCGCCAGCCCCTCCGCCATGCCGAGGCCCGCGCGCAGGATCGGCACGATCGCGGGCTTGTGGCCGCGCAGGAAGGGCGCCTCCATCTCCGTCAGCGGCGTCTCGATGGTGCGCGATTCCGTGGGCAGGCCCCGGGTGATCTCGTAGCCGATGAGCAGGGCGATCTCGCGCAAGAGATCGCGGAACAGCGGGGTCCACGTCGTCTTGTCGCGCAGATGGCTCAGCTTGTGCTGCACCAGTGGATGGTCGACCACATGGAGGTTGGAGAACGGATTATCGCTCATGGGGCTATGGGCTCGCTTGCGGTTGCGGGTCGCTGTAGAGGGAGGGGACGATGACGGGCATGAGCAGCCGGAAGGGGATCAGCAGAACGGCCGCCATCCCGACCTTGATCCCAAAATCGCCGAGCGCCCAGGTCACCCACGGCAGGCCGGTCAACGCAAAGGCCGCGCTGAAGAAGATCGCGGTATCGAGCGCAGACGCCGACAGCGAGGAGACCAGCGGCGCCCGCCACCAGAGGCCGCGCCGCAGCCGGTGGAAGAGCGCGATGTCGAAGAGCTGCGCGCAGATGAAGGCGAAGCCCGAGGCCAGCGCCACGCGCACGCCTTCCCAGAGCGGGATGTCCGCCGCCACCGCGAG
>JAPPKP010000306.1 GCA_028819955.1 Rhodospirillaceae bacterium
GGACGGAATCGTGCTGCGGGGCGCCGACGGCGCCGAGCGGCCGGTGCCGCTCGCGGCCGGGGCGGCCCGGTGGGCCGAGCGTCTGAACGAGGGCCTCGCGGAGCAAGCGATGGCCGCCGCCGGGGTGGACGTGTCCACCGCCGCACGGGTGTTGCGCCTGAAGCAGCGCCTGCGCGAACACGGTCTGCTGGTCGCCGACCTGTGGTGCGCCGGCAGCCGGATGGCGACGCTGCGGCCGCACGGGCCGGCGTTCGAACCGGAGAAGGCGGCGAGCCGGCCGGCGGGCCGGGCCGGGCGCTGGAAGCTGTCGCGCTTCGCGGTGCTCCACGAGGAGAACGGGCGCCTGGTGCTCGAGTGCGCCGACACGCCGTGCGACCTGGTGGTCGGAAGCGACGACCTGCTGCGGTGGATAGCGAGGGCGGCGGCGGGCACGGCGCCGAGAGCCGACTCGCCCCAGGGCGCCGTCATGGCGTTCCTGGCGGCCACGGGCTTCGCGAGAGACGCCGACGAGCAGGAGCCGGCGGGGCTGCGCACCTGGGAGCCGCACGATCGGTGGTTCCACTACCGCACGCGCTGGCCGTCACCCTGGCGCGAGCACGGCGGAACCTACCGGTTCAGGCCGGAAGAGGCGGACGAGGACGCGACGAAGGTCGAAGCACCGCCCGCCGTGCGGCCGGCGCACCGCGGGGAGCGGACAGGGCTACCGCGGCACGGGCCGACGCCGAGCATGCCGCTGCGGCAGGCGCTGGAGACACGCCGATCGAGGCGGGAGATGGGCAGCCGGCCGGTGACGGCCGAGCAGGTCGGCGCGCTGCTGCACCAGGTCGGACGGATCACCGCAAGACTGCCCGGCGACCTGCTGACGCGCCCGTACCCCGCCGCCGGCGCGATACACGAGCTGGAGCTGTACGTGGCCGCGGGCGAGTGCGACGGACTCCGGGCCGGGTTCTACCACTACCGTAGCGAGGCGCACGAGCTGACCCGCCTGCGGGAAGCGCGAAGCGACGAGGCCGCCGAGGCCGTCATCGCCGAGTGCGCGCGAGCGTGGGGCGGCGGCGGACGGCGGCCGCAGTGCGTCGTCGTGATCGCGTCCCGGCTGCCGAGGCTGGCCTACAAGTACGCGGCGATCGCCTACCGGCTGTCGCTGCTGAACGCCGGCGCGGCGCTGCAGACCCTGTGCCTGGTCGCCGAGGACCTCGGACTGAACGGCGCCCCGGCCGGCAGCGGCCGGTCGGAGCTGTTCGCCATGGCGACGGAAGTGCCGGAGCACGAGGAGACGAGCATCGCCGAGTTCGGATTCGGCAGCCGGCCGCAATAGGGAAGGAGCGGATGGACGTGCCGTCACGCGCAGCGTGGAAGCCGGAGCTGACGCCGCCCGAAGAGCTGCGGGAGGCCATCGAGGTGACGTCGCCGAACACGCGGCTCGCGTCGGCGGCGCTGGCGTTCATCGTGCTCGCCGCCGCGGCGTGGAGCGTCTTCGGGACGGTGCGCACGCGCGTGCAGGGCGACGGGGTCATCGCCTACCGCGACGCGCAGCGCGTCGACGTGGTGGCCCGCGCCGAGGGCTACCTGGCCGCCCTGCTCGTGCGCGAAGGCGACCGCGTGTCGCAGGGTCAGGTGGTCGCGCGGGTCGAGAACGACGCGCTCGTGCAGCGCGTCGCCCTGGCGCGGCGCAGGCAGGAAGCGGCCGAAGCGCGGATCACGAGGCTGGAAGCCGAGCGGGACGCGGACGCGGGAGAGACGGCGCGGCTGAACCGCCGCCGCCGGGCCGCGCTGAGCCGCAGCATCGCCAGCAGCGAGGCGCTGATCGAGAGACTCCGGAACGCCGGAGCGGCCAGGGACGAGGACCGGCAGGAGCGAGTGCTCGAGCTGCGGCACGAAATCGATCGAGCACGCAGCGAGATGGCCGCGATCGACGGCGCCGAGCGGGAAGAGGCGAGCGCGTGGCGCCGGATGCTCGAGGCGACGAGGCAGGAGGTGGCGCACCACCGGAACGAGGTGGCGCGCGCCAGCGCCGAGCTCGAGAGGATGCAGCGGATACGGGCGGCCACCGACGGCGAGATCGTCGAGGTGCTCGCCGGCGTCGGAACGTTCCTGCATCCGGACGACGGGATCTACCGGATGACCAACCGCGTGTCGGGGCTCTTCGCCAGCGCGTTCTTCACGGCGGACGAGGCCGAGCTCATCGAGCCGGGAATGCCGGTGCAGGTATCGCTGAGCATGCTCGACCGGCAGGAGACCGGGAGCCTGCGGGGCACGGTGAGCGACGTGTCTCGGTTCCGGCTGTCGGCCGACGCGTTGCGGACGCTGCTCGGCAACGAGGGGCTGGTCGAGCGCTTCTCGCTTTGGGGAGCGCCGCTGGGGGTCGTTATCGAGCTGTCGAGACGGCCCGACGGGGCGTACGAGTGGACGCCCGGCCGCGGCGCGCAGCGGCCGGTCGAGCCCGGAATGCTCGTGACCGTCAGCGTCGCGATCCGCGAGCAGCGCCCGATCACGCTGGTGATGCCGGGGCTGCGGCAGGTGCTGGGCGAACGATGAGGAGACGCCGGGTGCGGACGCCGACGATCCTGCAGATGGAGGGCGTCGAGTGCGGCGCCGCCTGCATCGCGATCATCCTGGGGCACCACGGCCGGTGGGTGCCGCTCGAAGAGCTGAGAGTGGCGTGCGGCGTCACGCGCGACGGCAGCAACGCGAAGGCGATGCTCGAGGCGGCGCGCCGGTACGGCCTCGAAGCCAGGGGCTACCGCTACAGGCCCGAGACCCTGGAGCGGCAGACCGCGCCGTTCGTCGTCTACTGGAAGCGCGCCCACTTCATGGTGGTCGACGGCTTCGACGGCGACGTCGTGCACGTGAACGACCCGGCGACCGGCCCGCGCAGGCTGGAGCGCGCCGAGTTCGCAAAGGGCTACGTGGGCCTGATGCTGGAGCTGCGGCCGGGGCCGGAGTTCAGGCGGGGAGGCCACCCGCCGCGGCTGTGGCAGATCGTCTCCACCCGGCTCGGGCAGCTCCGGCGGGGCCCGGGGACGTTCGCGCTCCTGAGCCTGCTGCTGATCGCCCCTGGCGTGCTCGTGCCGTCGTTCTCGCGCATCTTCGTCGACGAGGTGATGCTTCGGGAGCAGACCGGGATGCTCGAGGTGCTGCTCGCGGCGATGGCCGCCACGATCGCCGTGCAGGCGGCGACCACGTGGATGTTGCAGTGGGTCCTGCTGCGGATCGAGCACAAGCTGTCGCTGCACGGGTCGGCGCAGCTCTTGTGGCACCTGCTGCGGCTGCCGTACGCGTACTTCAGCCAGCGGCTGCCCGGCGATCTCGCGAACCGGCTGCGCGCCAACGACCTGGTGGCGACGGCGGTGGGCCAGGACCTCGGACGCACGCTCGCGCAGCTGGTCGCGGCGACGTTCTACGTGCTGGTGATGCTGGCCTTCGACGTCCCCCTGGCCGGCGTGGCGATCGGGCTGACGGCGACGTCGGCGCTGGCGAGCTTCGCGGCGCGCAGGCGGCTGCGGGACATCAGCGCGAGAGTCGAGGTGAAGGAGAACGAGGTGTTCAGCGACACGGTCGCGGCGCTGCAGACCATCGAGTCGATCAAGGCGACCGGCAGCGAGTCGATGGCGTTCACGCGGTGGGCGGGGCACCACGCGGCGAGCATCAACGCCGAGCAGGAGCTCGGGATGCAGACGACACGAATCCGTGCGATCCCGTTCCTGACCGGGGCGCTGACGACGGCCGCCGTGCTCGGCCTCGGCAGCATGCGCATCGTCGCCGGCGAGCTGACGATCGGCACGGTGGTGGCAATCCAGGCGCTGGCAACGGCCTTCAAGGGCCCGATGGAGGAGCTCGCCGGGTTCCTGACGCGGCTCGAGCAGGCGCACGCGGCCCTGCGCCGGGTCGACGACGTGCTGGACTACGAAGCCGACCGAAGGCTCGACGGCGGCGCGGGCGGCGAGGCGCTGCCGGTCGGGAAGGTGAAGCTCGACGGACGGGTCGAGCTGCGCAACGTGTCGTTCGGCTACAACGTGAACGAGCCGCCCCTGATCAGCGGGCTCGATCTGCAGGCCGAGCCGGGCGCGCGGATCGCGCTGGTGGGCAGCACCGCGAGCGGAAAGTCGACCATCGCGAAGCTCATCGCGGGACTGCACCGTCCGTGGACGGGCGAGGTCCGGCTCGACGGCGTCCCCGCCGACGACTGGCCGCTGCAGCTGCGGCGCAACTCGATCGGCTGGGTCGACCAGGAGGTGATCCTGTTCGAGGGGACGGTCGCCGACAACCTGACGCTGTGGGACGAGAGCACGCCCGAGGCGGTGGTCACCCAGGCGGCGCAGGACGCGAGCATCCACGACGTGATAGCCGGCCGCCCGGGGGGCTACGGCGCGCCGGTACTGGAGAACGGCGCCAACTTCAGCGGCGGCGAGGCCCAGCGCCTCGAGCTGGCCCGGGCGCTGGCCGCCGAGCCGTCCATCCTGATCCTCGACGAGGCGACCAGCGCGCTCGACCCGAGCGTCGAGGTGCGCATAGACGGCAACGTGCGGCAGCGGGGCTGTACGACGCTGATCGTGGCGCACCGGCTGTCGACCATCCGGGACTGCGACGAGATCCTGGTGCTCGAGAACGGCCGGGTGGTCGAGCGGGGCACGCACGAAACGCTGATGGCCGGGCGGGGACGCTACCGTGAGATCGTCGAGTACTGAGCAGGGCGGCGGCACGGGCGGACTCGAGGCGAAGAAGTCGCTGGCAACGGCGGCAAGCGAGCACGGCACGCTGCGCGAGGTCGCGGCAAACCGGCCGCTGCGCATCGACGACCCGCAACGCTGGTGGTACGTCGCCACGGGCACGGTCGACGTCTTCCTCGTGCACGCCGCCGGCGGCGGCGCCGCGGCCGCCGCCCGTCC
>JAPPKP010000227.1 GCA_028819955.1 Rhodospirillaceae bacterium
GTCGTAGAGGGCCTTGCCGCGGTCGGCGTCCATCGAGATGTTGACGAGCTGCAGCTTCTCCACGTCGGCGAGCGTTCGACCGGCGCGGGCGGCACCTGCGGCGATACGCTCCAGCGAGCGGCGCGTGTAGGCGGGCGAGAGGATGCCGTTGATCAGCGCCCCGTCGGCGATCTCACCGGAGAGCTCCATCATGCGGGGCCCCGTCGGGCCGATGAAAATCTTGACCGCGGGCGGGGTGCGCGGATCGCCGTGGCCCAGGTCGAGGGTGAGGTCGCGTACGGTGACCAGCTCGCCCTCATGCGTGACGCCGTCTTCCAGCGCGAGCAGCCGGCGCAGGACGCCCACGTATTCGCGCATCTGGGAGAGCGGCTTGCGCCGATCGATGCCCTGCTTCCAGGCGAGCGGGTCCCAGTAGGCACCGAGGCCGAGGTTCATTCGCCCAGGCGCGAGGTTGTCGAGGGTTGCGAAGGTCATGGCCATGAGCGCCGGGCCGCGGGTCCAGCTGTTGACGATGCAGCTGCCGAGGCGCACCCGCTCGGTGGTGGCGGCCATGCCGCCCAGCACCGAGATGGCGTCGCGGGCCAGCCTGGTCTCGGTGACCCAGAGCGAATCGTAGCCGAGCGCCTCGGCCTTCGCGGCGAGCCTCAGCTGCTCGCGCACCCCAGGGCGATCGAGGAAGCCGAAGCCGACCTTGCTCATGCGCGCGTCATCCTTGGCTCATCGCGGCCCGCCCTTGCCGCGCCCGTCAGCTCCGGGCCTGAACCATGGTGCAGGCGATCAACTCCTCGCCCAGCGCCTTGCACGCCTCGAGCCGGTGCAGGCCTTCCACCAGCACGTAGCGCGCCCCGTCCTCCCGCACCAGGATCGGCACCTTCAGTCCGTCTTCCAGTATGCTCTCGGCGAGCGCGTCGACCGTCTCCTGCCTGAGCGTCCGGCGGCGCTTGGCCGGTACGTAGATGTCGGCGACTGCGAGGTCCTTGTTCTCCAGTAGCGGCGTCTTGCTCTCCCTGCTCCGATAGCCCTCACCCCGCGCGCGATCGAGCCTCCCGCCACGCGCCGGATCGACTCTCGCAAAGCCGCCAGGCGCGCGCAATGTCGGTCCGCAAGCCGGGTTGTCAGGACGGGCTTGCGCCGACAATGTGCGCCTGAAGCCGAGGGAGCGCGCGGTGTGTCCTCCTTCGAATCCGGAGCCCATTTGCACCATGACGTCAGGCACGATCGAGATCCGCGCCGCGGTCTGCCGCACCTTCGGCGAGCCGCTCTCCATCGAGACGCTGCGGCTCGCACCACCCGAGGGCAACGAGATTCGGGTCAAGGTGTGCGCGAGTTCGATCTGCCATTCGGACATCACCTACATCGACGGCGGCTGGAGCGGGGAAGACGCGCTGCCGGCCGTGTTCGGGCACGAGCTCGCGGGTGTGGTCACCGACCTCGGGCCGGCTGTGCCGCCCGGCGACATCGGCGTTGGCGATCGCGTGCTCGTCTCACTGCTGCGTTCGTGCGGGCGCTGCGAATACTGCGAGGCCGGTAGCCCGGCCCAGTGCGTAACCGCGTATGCCATCGATTCCACCCCGCGTCTGAGCGACGAGCAGGGCCGGCCGGTGCGGGCCGGGCTCCGCGTCGGCGGCTTCGCCGAGAGCGTCGTGGTCGACGCCTCACAAGTCGTGAAGCTGCCGGCGCACATGGCCGACGATGTCGCCTGCCTGCTCTCATGCGGCGTGTTGACCGGCTTCGGTGCGGCCGTCAACACCGCGAAGGTGCAGGTGGGCGATACGGTCGCGGTGATCGGCTGCGGCGGGGTCGGGCTCAACTGCATTCAGGGCGCAGCGTTCGCCGGTGCCCTGCCGCTCGTTGCCATCGATGTCACCGACGAAAAGCTGGAGCAGGCGCGGGCCTTCGGGGCGACGGATTCGATCGGCGCCACGGCCGAAGACGCCACCGAACGGGCGCTCGCGCTCACCGACGGGCGCGGCTTCGACGTGGTGATGACGGCGGTGGGCGATGCCCGAGCCATCGAGCAGGCGCCGCCGCTGCTTGCGCCAAACGGGACGCTGGTGGTGGTGGGCATGCCACCTTACGACCAGCGGGTCAGCCTCAACGCCACCGACCTCGCTCACTTCGGCCAGCGAATCCTGGGCTGCAAGATGGGCGACGCCAGGCTCCGCGTCGATGTTCCGAAGCTGTTCCGGCTCTACCGGAGCGGACGGATAAAGCTTGACGAGCTGGTCGCCTCGCGCAGGCCGCTAAACGAGATCAACGAGGCGCTCGCGCACGCGCGGCTCTCCCACGATCTGCGCCATGTCATCGTCTTTCCCGACTGACCACGTGTGAGCTGACCCATGAAGATTCAGAAGATCGAGACGTTCTGCACCCGCGAGGTCGGGCTCACGAGCGTCAGCACCGACGATGGCGCCGTGGGCTGGGGACAGGTCTCGACCTACCACGCCGACATTTCCGCGACCGTGCTCCACCGGCAGGTGGCGCCCTGGGCGCTCGGCCAGGACATTGCGGCGCTCGACGGACTGGGCGATCTGCTCGATCTGATTTGCGAACGCGAGCACAAGTTTCCCGGCACCTATCTGTGCCGGGCGCTGTGCGGCCTCGACACCGCGATCTGGGACCTCCACGGCAAGCTCGAAGGCGAGAGTGTCTGCGCGCTCCTGGGTGGCACGCCGCGTGCGCTCCGCGTCTACGCCTCCAGCATGCAGCGGGAGATCACGCCCGAGGCGGAGGCCGAGCGCTTCCTCAGACTGCGAGAGCGCCACGGCTACGATGCCTTCAAGTTCCGTGTCGGCGCGGAATGCGGGCGCGGGCGCGACCAATGGCCCGGCCGCTCCGAGGCGATCGTGCGGCAGGTCCGCCGCGTGCTCGGCGACGATGTTGCGTTGCTGGTCGACGCGAACAGCTGCTACGCGCCGGAGCAGGCCATCGCGCTCGGCGACCTCCTGGAGGAGAACGGGGTCTGCCACTTCGAGGAGCCCTGCCCCTACTGGAAGCCGGACTGGACGAGGAAGGTGAAGGAGGCGCTCGACCTGGACGTGACCGGCGGCGAGCAGGACAACAACCTCGCCCTCTGGCAGTTCCTGATCGAGAGCCGGACGATGGACGTGGCTCAGCCCGACGTCTGCTACGTGGGTGGCGTCGAGCGCTTCCTCCGCGTCGCGCGCATGGCCAAGGCGGCCGGCATGCCGGTCACGCCGCACTCCGCAAACCTGTCCCTGGTCACGATCTTCACCCTGCACCTGATGGGCGCGCTGGAGAACGCGGGGCCCTACGTCGAGTTCTCCATCGAGGAGGGCGACTTCTATCCCTGGGAATACGACGGCATCTATGACGAGATGCCGGTCGCAACGGACGGCATGGTCGAGATCCCGGGCGGCCCCGGCTGGGGGATTACGGTACGCTCAGAGTGGCTGGAGAACGCTGCCCACGAGGTCAGTGAACTTTAAGTCCTACGCTTCCACCGACGGGCCGATGGCTTCACGCACCATCTCGTGGAAGTTGTAGAGCCCGTTCTCGTGGCGCGGGCTGAGCGGCCCCCGCTCGTACACGCCGGCGTTCAGGTTCTGCTGGACCACCTCCACGACTCCGATGTCCTCCCTGGCGAGCTGGATTCCGTAAGCTGCCGCCGCCTCCAGCTCCGCCGGGCCCGCCCCTTCCGGTGTCCAGAACTGGTAGACCAGCCGCGTCTGCGTGTGGCTGACCGGCTCCATCCGCAGGAAGGAGACCCCGTCCGGGTACGAGTTGAAGCAGAAGTTGGGGAAGCGCCATCCGTAGCTTCCCGGATGGTTCGAGCGATTCCGTTGCGGCCCGTCGTGGAGGCTGCCGCCCTCGAAATCGATGACCCGGTAGCGTGTCCAGTCGAGATCCCGGTGCAGCGAGGGGTGCAGGGGCGGGATGTGATAGCCCTCCTGATAGTTGTCGATGTAGGTCTTCCAGTTGCACTCGACCACATACGTCGCTTCGCGCCCGAAGTTGACCCGCGCCGGTGCCGTCTGCGCGAAGGCCTCTTCGATCGGGCCGAGCCACTCGATGAGCGGCGCCGCCTCGGGGTCCAGGCAGACGAAGAGGAGACCCCGCCAGGTCTCGACGGAAATGCGAAACAGGGAGAGCTCGCTCTTCGGGAAGTCCGGCGCCTCGCCGAACAGCGGCACATGGTCGAGCGCGCCGTCCGAGCGATAGCGCCAGCCGTGATAGGGGCACTCGATGGTGCTGCACCGCCCGCTTGGCTCCGTGAGCAGCTTGGAGGCCCGATGCCGGCACACGTTGTGGAAGGCGTGGAGCGTGCCGTCCTCGGCGCGGCGCACGAAGAGCGGGAATCCCGCAGGCGCAGCCGTCACGTACTGGCCCGGCTCCGCAACCTCCGCCTCGCGCCCGATCCAGAGCCATTGGCGCGAGAAGATGCGCCGCCGTTCCGCCTCGTAGATCACGGGATCGGCGTACCATCGCGCGGGCAACGTCCACACCGTCGATTCCTTCATGCGGGCGTCGGTCAAGGCAGCCGTTACTTCGGCCAAGTTTACAGCACGATTCATGGTGAGATTCCCTTCCGCATGTCCGGCCGCTCAGACCGAACGAATCGATTCAAGAGTGAACGGTCGGTGTGTCCCGCTACGAGGCCTCATCGCCAACCCTTGCTTGCTCCGCGCGTGCGGCCAGCGTCCGATCCAGCCAGCCGATCTTCATTTCCGGCACCGAGGAGAGAAGCAGGTCCGTGTATTCGTGGTGAGGCGGCGTCAGCACGTCGTTCCTCGCGCCCTGCTCGACGATGCGTCCCTGGAACATGACCACGATCTCGTCGGAGATCGCCCGCACGGTCGCGAAGTCGTGCGTGATGAACATGTAGGAGACGCCGAG
>JAPPKP010000409.1:0-1484 GCA_028819955.1 Rhodospirillaceae bacterium
CCGGCGGCGACTTCCAGGCCTTCGTCGCCTACCTCGACCGCGCCATCGCCACCACAATCCTCGGGCAGTCCGCGACCACCGACATGGGGCCCTGGCGCGGCACCGCCGAGGTGCAGCGCGACGTGCGCGACGAGACCGTGGCCGCCGACTGCCGCCTGCTCGACGACGCGCTGGGCGGCACCGTCGCACGCTGGCTCACCCAGTGGAACTTTCCGGGCGCGGCCACGCCCCGCATCCGCCGCGACGCATCGCCGCCCGAAGACCTCGACGCCCGCGCGCGGCGCGAGGCCGTCATCGCCGGCACCAGCGGCCTGCGTCCCACCCGATCCCACATCGAGCGCACGTTCGGCGGGGAGTGGGAGGCGGCGCCCGCTACATCGGAAGAGGCGTAAGGGGATAGCGCCGAGCTGAGCTCACGCTTCCGCGTATTCGAGCAGCAGGTCCTTGGCTTCGTTACGCAAGCGATCTGAGCGATGCGGAATGGCGCGTGATCGAACCCCATATGCCAGCGCCGCCGGCCGAGGACGACGGACCTGCGGGAGGTGGTGAACGCCATCCTTTATGACTTGCGCTCAGGCTGTCCCTGGCGCTTGCTGCCGAAGGACTTTCCGCCGCGTTCGACGGTGCAGCGCTATTTCGCCGCGTGGCGCGACGACGAGCGGTGGGCGCGCACCAATCACCATCTCCTGATGGCGGCCCGCGAGGCCGAGGGGCGCGAGGCCAGCGTCGCCACCGCCCAGGCGTGGCTCTTCATCGCCAGCGTTCAGCTCCTCACCAGAAGACTGGTAAAATACTGAAAATCAATACCTTATTATGGGCCAGACTCTCAACAGACGCCAGTTGGTACGCAGGATTGTCCCATCGACCGTTTCGCGGGCGACACCGGTAGATTCATTCGCGACACTCTATCCGTAGATCCGCCAGTTCCGCGCGTTCCTGAGGGTCGTCTTCGCCGTGTTCATTCGCGGCGAAGTCCGCCGTGCGAGCCAGAGCGGCTCCCCCGCATAGAAAGAAGCATTACGGGCAGAAAGACAATCAGGAGTTCACCGCACCGGCTGCACGAAAGCACGCTCCGAAGGGGGCGTGGATGCCCGTCAGGTAGAAGGATTCGAAGTCGCCTGCGCCTGAGTTCTGGCAGAGCGTCGCGCTGATGCCGGAGGCTTCGTGGTGGCCAGTGCAGGTGGTATGGCCCGGAAGCTGGCCGATGTGGCCCTTGATTTCGAGCCCGTCGATCGTGGACACCAGGATGCCGTGTCCGTTCGCCGTGATCGGCGCGCCGGGGAAGCTCGCCTCTTTCAGGTTCCCGGCCATCTCGTGCAGGCGGGTCTCGTCCAGCACCTGGCCGGCGAAGAGAGCGTCGATCCAGCGCATCAGGTCGCGGGGGGGGGGGGGGGGGGGGCGGCCCCCCCGCGGGGGCGGCGCGGGGGCGCCGGCGGGGCCCCGCACACCACCCCCCCCCCCCCCGCCCGCGCCCCCCCCCCGGC
>JAPPKP010000409.1:1494-4838 GCA_028819955.1 Rhodospirillaceae bacterium
CCGCCGCGTTGGCGCCGGAAAGCGGGAACCAGTCCGTCGAATCCCAGCAGCCGTCGACCGGCTCGCCGGCGCCCGCGATGTCCCACTGCCCATCCTCGTCCTCCTTGTGGAAGTAGGCGCGGGCAACGCGCTTGGCCGGATAGGGCTCGTCGCTGCCGACCCAGGTGTCGTCGAGGCCGAGCGGCTCGAACAGGCGCGCCCGCAGCGCCCGGCTCAGCGTGCCGCCGGTCTCCTGCGCGACGATCATGCCGGCCAGGATGTAGCCGGTGTTGTTGTATTGCATCGTGCCCCAGGGCTCGCCCTGCTCGGTCACCTCGAAGGCGAAGTCTACGATCTCCTGCGGCGTCCAGACGCGGTCGGAGATCATCGGCATGTGGTTCTCGAACTCGGGCAGGCCGCCGCGGTGGTTGACGAGGATGCGGACCGGCAGCCTCTCCGCCTTCGGCAGATCGGAGAACCAGCGGGTGATGGGCTCGTCGAGGTCCACTCGGCCTTCCTGTACGAGCTGCAGCAGGCACGCCGCCACATAGGTCTTGGTGCAGCTCGCGATGCGGAAGAGGTGGGCGGGATTCAGCGGCTCCCGACGCGAGCGATCGGCGAGACCGCTCGCGATCAGGACGTCGTCTTCGCCCGGGGCGCGCAGCGCGAGGGAGACGCCGACGATGCCCTGCGCCACGTAATCGTCCAGGATCCCCTGCAACCGTGTCCCGAGAGCGCTCATGGCCCGCTCCCCAAGTGACCGTCGTTCGTTCCCATGGTCGCACAACAGCGCGGGAAGCGCCTCATTCCGTGCTTCCTCGTTGGTTTTGGAACGGTGATCAGCCATACTTTCCGGGATACGGGCCCATAGCGTGGAGACGCGTCCGTGTGACTCGTTCGTAGCTTTGGGCGATGCCACCGCGCGGGGTTCCGTGCTCCTGGCGAAGAGCGCGGATACCGAGGTGAACGAGGCCGAGCACGTCGTGCGCTTCGAAGCGCGCGACTATCCGAACGGCGCGCTCGTCCGTATCACCCACCTGAACATTCCGCAGGCCCGGCGCACCCACGAGATAATCCTCGGAAAATCCTTCTGGAGTTGGGGAGCCGAGCTCGGCTGCAACGAGTACGGCGTCGCCGTCGGCAACGAGGCGGCGTTCAGCAACCAGAGCGAGGACGAGGACGGCGTCGTGGTGCTGGATTTGCTACGCCTTGCGGTCGAGCGCGCACGCGACGCGCGCGAGGCTGTAGACGTGATCGGCCACCACATCGAGACCTACGGCCAGGGCGGCAACTGCCAGATGATGGGCAACTACGCCTTCGATTCCGGCTTGCTCGTGGCGGACCCGAACGAGGCGTATGTGGTGAACGGGGCGTGCCGGCACTGGGCGGCCCGGCAGGTGAGCAGCGTCGAGGCGATCTCGAACCGTTATCAGGTTCGGGACGACTGGGATTTCTCGTCGCTGGAACTCGACAACGGCGCGAAGCCGGACTTCCGCGCGCTGTTCGCCGAGAAGGCCCTGGAGACGAGCTGCGGCGCACGCGAGCGCGAGAATGCCGCGCAACACATCCTGGACGAGCGCCGCGGCGCGATCGACGTGGGGGACATGGCCGATATCCTCCGTCACGTCGGCGACGAGGACGAATATGAGGTCTGTTACGAAGGCACGCCGGACAAGGTGTGCATGCATGCCGCGCCGGGCGAGATGCGCGAATGGCAGGCCACGGGCGCCATGATTGCCGATCTCGCCGCCGAAGGGCCCACGGTGTGGATGACCGGTACCTCGGCGACGGACCTTTCCATATTCAAGCCGCTCTTCTTCGGCATGGAGCTGCCCGACATGGGACCAGCGCCCAGCGGCACCTACACCGAAGGCGCGCTCTGGTGGACACACGAGCGTCTGCACCGGCGCGCGATGGCGGACTATGCGGCGCTGAAGCCCGAGATTCGCGCGGACTTCGATGCGCTCGAAGCCGAGTTCTTCGCCGGGGCGCCAGCGGTGCTGGGCCAAGACCAGGCGCAGAAGCGGGCGTTCGTCGAAGACTGCTGGGCACGGGCCGCGGCAGCGACGGACGCGTGGATCGCGCGGCTGGAGAAGCGCAACCACTACATTCAGAACCCGGACTATCGAGCGGTGTGGGACCGGTTCAACAGGGAGGCCGCCTTCCCGATCCATGCGTGAGGGAAGACGCGAGCACAACAAGCAGGGAGAGACCACGATGGGGTTTGCAAAGTATCCGCCCATGACGCGCGAGGTCATCGACGACAACACGCTCAGGATCACCCTGGAAGAGCCGTTCACGCCGCTGCTGTCGACGCTTTCGCTCTTCGTCGGCAGCATCGTCCACAAGGCGACCTACGAGGCCGATCCCGAGGGCTTCGGCGTAATGCCGCTCTGCGCGGGGCCCTTCGAGGTGGAGAGCTTCGAGCGCGGCTCGAAGCTCGTGCTGACGCCGAACGAGCATTACTGGGACCGTCGCGCCGATGGCGGGCCCGCGCCCTATCTCGACCGTGTGGAGCTGCTCTACGTGCCGGAGACCAACACGCGCATGCTGGGGCTCAAGAGCGGCGGTCACGACGTCGTCAATGTGGTGCCGCTGAACCAGGCGAAATCGGTGGAAGAGGATCCGAATCTCACGCTCGAGGTCGCTCCGTCCTTCCGCCTCGACTACGTCTACCTCAACCACCGGGTGAAGCCGCTCGACGATGCGCGGATTCGGCTCGCTTTGAACTACGCCGCCAATTTGGAGGCGATCAAGAAGATCGTCTATTTCGGGTAGGCAAGACCCCCAAACATTATTCTTGCCCGCCTTTTGCTTCGCGAGTCAGGCACTGCATAAATGTACCAAGAAGCGCCGGGTAAGCAAATAAGGCCGAATGCATGCGTACCGGTGTCCGCCCAACCTGTGCCACCGGTATATGAGGCCTCCGCCCTATGGGCTCCGGTGGCGGTCGCCTCTGGGTCCAGCCCTCATCTCGAAGCGTCACCGGAGCCTTGCCCACCGGGTTGATCGCCTATCGGGCCTGCTCCCAAGTGTCGACCGTGGATGCGACGTCCACGTCCTCATGCACCGGTGCCGATTCTTGCAGCGGCTAACCCGGGATCCGCGCGCCCGCTGTAGGACTGGCGACGGTGGACAGAGCCGGCGCATCAAAGCGCGGACGACGCTGCCATCCCGACCAGGAAACTCTCCACTTCGGCTCTGGCGCGTTCGGGGTCACCGGAAGTAATCGCGTCCGCAATCTTCGACAGACGGTCGTGGAAATGCTTGCGGACGAGGATGGCCACCGGCGCCTGATCGGTTCCGCCATCGAACTTGTTGGCGCGGCGCGCGGCCACGATCTGGTCGAAGGTCCAGCACAGGAA
>JAPPKP010000449.1:0-2622 GCA_028819955.1 Rhodospirillaceae bacterium
TCGAGGGTGTAGGCGAGGCGGCGGTGGTCGTGGCTGTGCTCGCAGTCTCCGATCCTGAAATAGGCCTGGCCCTCGGCCTCGCGGTTGCCGTCGAGCAGCAGCACCTCCGCCGCTTCGTCGGTGCGCGGGGCACGGCAGTAGAGCGGATGCTCGCCGCCTTCGACGTAGCGGCGGTAGTAGGCCCAATCGCCGTCGGGCGCCGGCACCGAGGAGTCGTCCTCCTTCATGCGCCCGCGCATCTCGCTCACCAGCGTCTCCCTCAGCGCCGCGTGGGGCGCGAGGAAGGCATCGGTGTAGGCGTTCTCGGCCTCCAGGTAGGCACGGATTTCGGGATCGAGGGTCTCGGGCTCGCGCATCACCCTCTGCCAGTCGGGATCCTTGAGCCAAGCGTGGTCGTCGCTGCGTGCGATGCCGTGCAGCGTTGCCGTGACGGGTTTTCGAGACGCAACGGGGGGCTTGGGATCGGGCACGGGCATGGAGGAACTCACGGGAGGACAATAGCGGACTCCTAGCCCAAGTCGCAGGCCGCAACCACCCTGCGAGACGCCAGCGCCCGCGCGGCGCCTTCGCGGCAAGGCGGCAATCGACTATGGTCGGGCCGCGCCGCAGCAGGGGCCCGCCGAGACGTGAGCTCAGACCAGACCGCCATTTCGGTGCCCGAGGGATACCGTCCGCTCGACGTGGGCACCCTCGCGCCCTATCTCGCGGAGCAGCCGGCGCTACGCGCGCGCCTGGGCGGCGAGCCGTCGGCCTGGCGGGTGGACGAGGTGGGCGACGGCAATCTCAACCTCGTCTTCATCGTGCGTGGCCCCGCCGGCGGCCTCTGCGTGAAACAGGCGCTGCCCTACGTGCGGCTGGTGGGCGAGAGCTGGCCGCTGCCGGTCGACCGGGCGTTCTACGAGCATGAGGCGCTGGTCGAGCACGGCCGCCACGCGCCGGGACTCACGCCCGAGATCTACCGCTTCGATCCCGCGCTCATGCTGATCGTGATGGAGCTGCTGGAGCCCCACATCATCATGCGGCGCGGCATGATCCAGGGTATCCGCTACCCGCGCGCCGCCACCGACATGGCGGAGTACATGGCGCGGACGCTCTTCTTCACCTCCGACCTCGGGACGCGCGCGGGCGAGAAGAAGGCGCGCGTCGCTCTCTTCTGCGGCAACGCGGCGCTCTGCAAGCTCACGGAGGACGTGATCTTCACCGAGCCCTACACGGTCCACGACAACAATCGCTGGACCTCGCCGCAGCTCGACGACCTCGCCGCGGCGTTCCGGGCGGACGCTGCGCTGAAGCGCGCGGTCTCCCGCCTCAAGTGCAGGTTCATGGGGGACGCCGAGGCGCTGATCCACGGCGACCTGCACACCGGCTCGATCATGGTGACGCAGGACGACACCCGCGTGATCGACCCCGAGTTCGCGTTCTACGGGCCCATGGGGTTCGACATCGGCGCCTTCGTCGGCAACCTGCTGCTCAACTACTTCAGCCAGGACGGCCACGCGACCGAGGCCGACGACCGCAGCGCCTACAAGGCGTGGGTGTTGGAGACGGCCGAGACCTTCTGGCACGCCTTCGCGGAGCGCTACGGCGCACTCTGGGCCGAGCGCACGGGCGATGCCTACCCCGAGGCGCTCTTCGCAGGTGAGGAGGGTGCTGCTTCGCTCGCACAAGCGCGCGATGACGCCATCGCCGCGCTCTTCACCGACACGATTCGGTTCGGCGCCGCCAAGATGATCCGGCGCATCCTGGGGATCGCCCACAACATCGACTTCGAGTGGATCGAGGACCCCGACCGGCGCGCCGCGTGCGAGCGCCCGGCGCTTCTTCTCGGCCGGGAGTTGCTATTGAATGCCGCCGCGTACGCGTCGATCGAGGCCGTCACCGACGCGGCACGGGAATTCCAGGCCCGCGCCGGTGCGTGAAGGGACGTTGCCCGCTACCATTGCCCCAACAACCAACAACTGGAAACGGAGAGCAATCATGACCATCGAACGCTTCGACAAAGGCCCGCGCATGAGCCAGTTGGTTGTGCACGGCGACCGCGTGTATCTCGCCGGCCAGGTGGCCGACGACACCAGCGAGGACGTCGCCGGCCAGACCCGGCAGGTTCTCGCCAAGATCGACGCCCTGCTGGCCAAAGCAGGCTCGTCGAAGGAGCAGATCCTGACGGCCAACGTCTGGCTCTCGGACATCAGGACCTTCAACGAGATGAACAGCGTGTGGGACCCCTGGGTCTCCAAGGAGAACCCGCCCTGCCGCGCCTGCGTCGAGAGCAGGCTGGCGACGCCGGACTACACGGTCGAGATCATGATCGTGGCCGCACGCTAGCGGCCGCGGCGCCCGCCGAAGGGTGCAGGAGGGAGACATGAGCGAGGCGATGGCAACCGCCGGCGCGAACCGGCGCTACGACATCATTCCTTGGGCGGCGCAGAACGCGATCGATCCGGTGATCGAGATGGAACGCGGCGAGGGCGCCTACATCTTTGACACGGGCGGAAAACGCTATCTCGACTTCTCGTCGCAGCTGGTGAACGTCAATCTCGGCTACCAGCACCCCAAGGTGATCGAGGCGATCCAGGAGCAGGCCGGCAGGCTCTGCTACATCGGCCCGCACCACACCACGGC